>JAYTAT010000956.1:0-16259 GCA_043737315.1 Archangium sp. | reverse complement strand
TCCACGAAGGTGGGCATCAAGACGCGCAGGAAGATGGCCGGCTGGAGCAACGAGTACCTCGCGCACCTTCTGGGCGTGAAGGGCCTGTACCAGCCGCGAGCGCGGAAACAGGCTGGCGGTCCGCGAAGCTGATCAGCCGCGCGCGAACGGGTACTTCGCGCGAACGTGCAGATTGAAGAAGACGCCCTTCGACGAGGCGTCCATCAGCGCTGCGTGCACCGCAGCAGGCACCGCGAAGTAGCGGTACACCGCGCCACCGGCGAACTCGATTTCCATCGCCGAGAGGCTCGCGTCGAAGCCCACGGACGTCACGCTCGACGACTCGACGGCGACCCGGACTGCGCTCAAAGCGATCTGCATCCGAAAAAGGTAGCGATTTCGGGCGCAGGACGATGATGCGATTCCCCTGGGTCCATGGCCTCGAAGAACAGTGGCCCGTCAACGAGGTGGCGCTCCGACAGCAACGGCAACCGCCTCACGGAGGATGGCGCCGTCTCCACCTTCGACGCGCAGCACCGGTTGGCGATGCTGATGTCGGTTTGAAGACACGGCGAAGTCGCGAGCAGACTGCGCTCCGAAAAGGCTCACGAGGCGGCGGGCAGCACGACCTCAAACAGCGCGCCTTCACCGGGGTTCGAGACTCGCAGCTCGCCCTTGAGCCCGGTGACGATGGTCTGGCTGACGTACAGGCCCAGCCCCGTGCCCTGGCCCGCAGGCTTGGTGGTAAAAAAAGGTGAAAAGAGCCGCGGGCGGATCTCGTCAGGAATACCCGGCCCGAAGTCACGCACGCCGATGATGACCTTGTCCTCCAATCGGCGGGTCGAGACGATAATCTCGCGCCTCGAGTTCTCGGTGACGGCCTGCGCGGCGTTGATGATCAAGTTCATGAAGACCTGCGCCAACCGGCTCTCGATGCCGAGCACGCTGTCGACCCCGCTGTAGTCCTTCATCACCGAGACCCGAGCGTCGCGCAGACGTGGCTTTGCGATGGTGATGACCGAATCGATGACCGCCTCGATTTGAATGGGCCTGACCGCTTCGAAATCACCGCTGCGCGAGAAGATGCGCAGGTCCTGCACGATGGCCTGAATGCGTTTCGCGCCCTCGGTGGTCTCTTCGATGACGCGCTTGACTTCATCGACCTCGGTGCCGACCTCACCGATGACGGTCGACAGAAAGTTCAGGTTGGCAGACACGTACGCCAGCGGGTTGTTGATCTCGTGCGCCACGCCCGCGACCATGTGCCCCATCGTCTCGAGGCGATCGGTCATCATCAGCCGAGCCTCCATCTGCTTTCGATACGACACGTCACGGAGGAACACGGCGGCCCGCCCGTGGGGCAGCGGCGCGACCAGCCCTTCACACACGAAGGTGGTGCCATCGAGGCGCACGGCGTCGAACTCGACTCGTCTCGGCTCGCGGCCCGGTTGCAGCGAAGGCGGGCTCTTCATCAGCCCCGACAGGTCTTTGCCCAACGCCTCGAGTTGGGTGACGCCGAGCAGGCGCGCGGCGACGAGGCTCCACTCGGTCACCTGGCCCCGGGTATTGACGATGATGGCCGCGTCTTGAGAAGCGTCGAGGGTCGTGCGGAGCAGGGCTGCGGCCCGCTCGAGCTCGCCGACCTGCCGCTCACGCATGGTCGCGCTGACCACCGTCAGAGACAACACGTAGGCCGAAAAGAACACGGGGATGACGGCCATGCCCGGCGTGATGGCCGGGTGGCTCAGCACGACGCCGATGATCGCCATGAAGGCGGCGATGGCGGACACCAGGGTCACGCGCACCGAGAGCAGAAAGCTCGCGTACAGCGGCGCTGTGAGGCCTATCAGGAGGCTGTAGATGGCGCGCATCGGGTCCGGCTCCCGAGCGCCGATGAGCGTCGTTCCCACGATGGCAGTGACGGTCAGCAGCAGCGCGCCGCGTTGGTACCTTTCGGTGCGGTTCAGGAAATAGGCGACGACACCCGAGACACCCGCCGCGATGCCCATCACCACATCAGCGCCGCTCACGGCGATGTCGCGGGTCAACCCCGCGAGCACTGCCATCACCCCGTAGACCGGCACCACGAAGACGAGCACCGCAGACATCAGCCGCGACTGGCGCCGATGATGCGAACTTCGAACTGCGACCGACGGTTCGGTCAGAAAACCCCAGACGCCCACCGCGCCAACCTAACGACCGGGCCGGGCGATGCAAACTTTCAGGTCAACTCGGGCTGCGCGTGCGTTTGAGGGTGAGGGCGACAGATGGGCACCAGCCACTCGAAGCAGAACGTCGTGAACAGCGCCCCCGAGAGGTACATGCTGAAGCTTTCCACGGGCAACACCCACGCGGTGAGCCCTACCGTCTGCTGGGTGTTCCAGACCCACCAACCGCGACCGCAGGCCAGCAGCTCGAAGAACATCGCGAAGGGGAAGTAGGTGAGCGCCAACACCAGCACGCGCTTCCATTGCACGCGGTCAGCAATCTTCGAGGCGACCGCGAAGGTGCCGGCCCACCCGAGCAGCTGCACGATGGTCCAGCCATACTGGCGCGGGCCCGCCGCGAATCGAATGGCGCCCATCGCATCGGGGCCGGGCTGCGCGTCGAGCGGCGCGAGGTCGGAAGGCACCCACAGCGCAAGCGCGATGAAGCCGAAAGCGGCCACGACGCTGGCGAAGGCCGCCCACCGCAGCCCCTGCGCGACGTTGACCTTCGTCGACTCGGGCAACTGCGGCTGCGGCCCCATGACCCGACCCAGCCACAGGTACCAGAGTATGGGAATGTTCAAGAGCATCGGGTACGACAGAAATTCCTCCAGGGGGATCGCGCCGAGCTCGAAGCCCGAGAGGGGATCGAGGCCCGTGTAGAAGCTCCAGTACCGGCGCTCGATCGCGATGAGTTCAGCGATCGCCGACACCGAGATGAAGAACCCCGACGTCAACACGAAGGCGATGCGCTGGGCGGGCTCGAGCCGGGGGTAGACGTCGAGCAGCAGCCACGTCATGGGCAGCAGGAGCACCACCAGCTCGTGCAGCAGGTACCACGGCGCTTTGAGGCCAAGAGCGTCGGCGAAGGATCGCGCCATCACCATCACCAGCATCAACGCGGCGAGCGCAGCCAGTCGCTTGAGCATCGTCACGTCGGGCGCCTCGGCGTTCATGAAGTTTTCCTCGAGGTGGCGAGGTGGGCGCGGATCGCTTCGAACGAGATGATGGTGGCCAGCGGCGTGATGAGCCACACCAGCACGGCCTCGATGGGGAGCCGATGCCAGGCCGAAATCTCCAAGCCCACCATCGCCTGGCGCTGGTAGCCCCACCAGCCTTGAGGCACCGCGAGCGTCACTTCCCACAGCACCGAGTGCCCCCAGAGCGCCAGGCACACCAACACCAGCGCCGGCCAGTTGATGCGGGAGGCCATCGGTGGGCCGAAGGCGACCATCACCGGGACGGGCACGAGCATGAGGTACATCCAGTAGCCGGGCATCACAGCGCCGGGGTTGAGCACCCGCTGCAGCGCCCACCCGGCCGCAGCGAGGGCGACGCCGCTGCCCAACGCGAGAAGCCATTGGCTCAGCGAGACGCGGGCACGTCGCTGCATCGCGCGCGGTGCAGGCAGCAGAACCTGGTCAGCCCACGTGTAGACCAGCAGGAGCGAGGCGAAGCCCAGCACGTAGAATGCGAGCTCCTCGACGGGCACCTGAAACGAGTGATCAACCCCCGAGAGATCGACCGCCGGAAAGGTCAGCCCGAGCGTCGCCGACGCGGAAGGGTAGGTGAAGAAATCGTCGGCAAGCCCCACAGTCAGCACGGCGCCCATGGGAACGAGCAGCGCCAGCGCAAGGCCGATCGGAGCCAGCATCGGTCGCAGCAACCCGCGCTGATGCAGTGAGCTGCCGGCGAAGCAGATGGGCGCGATGAAGATGAGCAAGCTCCACGTGTACTGATGTGAAGTTGCTCCGAGCGCGGGCGCGACGCAGAGCACCCAGGTCGCCAACCACTTGCCTGCCTGACTGGCAGCCACAGGGCTGCTCGAACTCCACGTCTGTGTTTGGGTTGTCAGGTTCGCAACCAGGGATCCAGTTCGCATGCGCTGCCCCAAAGCACGCCGCATTCCACGCGCCCCACCGCCGCAACCACACGGACTTTGACGTTCACGGCAGGGCACGACGCGATCGTGACGCGCCAGAAAGCCGACGACCGGCATCACCTGCCGAGTGCGCCCGGCCGCTTTTTCATGAACGGCGTCTTTCGTCGCGGCGGTTCTGTGCAAGGGCTTGCACACGCTGCACATCACAGCGGGGCAGACTGCACGGCCCTCCGCTCGGGGCAGGGCAAGGCACGTTTCCTGCTCACCGCGAGCACCATGCGCTCCGTCTTTTTCTGTGTCCTCACCTCTGCGTGGATCTCCGTTGCCCAACCAACAGCTCTCGCTTTCGCCCGGGTCGATGCGGGCCGGGTCTTCCTCGATTTCACCGGGGCACCGCCAGCCGCCCCCGTCGACGTCGGCTGCACGGCCGTCTCGGCGGTGATCGATCGACAACTTCACGTGGCCTGTGACGACGGCCGGGTGCGCAGCTTCGAACTCACCAACCCCCTCACGTTGACCAACGAGCTGGTAGTCGAGGGTGAGCTGCGCGGCGTGTTTCTGCGCGGCCAACAGGCATGGGTCGAGGTGGCGCGCTTCGAGGCGAAGCCCGTTCGCCAGGCCGCAGCCGCCGCCGCGGGTCGTTCGTCGAGCACGCTGACGCAGCCTCTTGCCGTGGCGCCGTCGCCCGTCGCGGCGCCGCCACCCGCAAGCCCGACCACCGTGCCGGCCACACCGATGAAAGAGGCCAGCTCCGAGGACTCGATCTTCGCCCCGGTGCGCCAGGGCGGCGTGGTGCTCTTCGAAACCGGGCTGCGCGCGATGGTGCCCATCGGCACGCTGGGCGTCGGCGCGGTCGCCGAACTGGCGCTCACCTGGCATGCCGAGATTCCCTTCGCGTTGCGTGCGCGGCTTTTCCCGCTCGGAGGAGTCACCGGCGGCAGCCCAGGTGGGGTGGCCGCAGGCTCGCTCGACGCCATCTTCGACAGCCGCTACTTCGCAGCGGGCCTGGGCCTTGGCTTCGGCAGCTACCGCACCTTCTTTTTCTCCAACACCGGACCGGCGGTCTCGACGGAATCGGTCGGCTTCCTGGTCTCCCAGCACTTGCGCATCGGCACGCGCGACGGCCTGAACTTCACCGCGCAGACCCAGCTGGTGGCCACGGACGCAACCGGGTTCACCATCTACGGCGGGGAGGGGCTGCTTCAGATTCCGGTGCGCCGCGACTGGCAGCTGCGCTTTCGTGGCGGCGGCTCGAGGGGTCCGTTCGCATTCGGTGAGCTCGGCATGCGACTGGGCGTGGGCGGCGAGAGACAGCCCCGACTGTTCCTCACGCCGTCAGTGGGGGTCATCTACCTCAGCACCTTCGCGGGCCCCTCGGTCGGCCTGAGCCTCGACTACCGGCTGTAGCCGCGCCCGTGAGGGTCGAGGTGTGGTGACGGACTGCCACTCGATTCATCGTTGCAATCGAAGACCGGGGACGAAAGGAAAGGCGCATGTCGCTGCCTCGGCTCTATGCGCACCTGGTTGGCTCCAAGTTCACCGCGGCGACGCCCATCGACGGCTGGTGCCAGTTTCACGTGGTCGGGCTGCGCAAGGTCGAAGGGGGCTACGACGCCGAGCTGCGCGCTTCGTGCGAGGCGACGGTCGAGCTTCGTATTCCCGCCAAGGCGCTCTTCGATCGCGAGGTGTGGTCGCGCGGCTGGAAACGGCTCTCGGAGCTCACCAGCTCCGTCTCTGAGGGGGGCGGCCCGCGGTGAATCGTCACGGGCAGGGCAGCGCCTGATCAGCGGCCGCGTAGACGTCGACCGGGTCTGACAGCCCCCCATCGAAGCTCACCACGAAGCGTGGGCCGGTGCCGCACCAGGTCGAGAGCTCGAAGTGGTGCAGCATCGGGTCGGTGAGCCGCGTCACCTGAACCCTGTCGACCTGAAGAGCCTGGCCGGCCTGAAGCGTGCGCGCCGGAGCGACCCGAACGGCCCACGCACCGCCTCGAGTCGCGTTCTGGAGACGAAGGCTCGCGTGACCCGCCGCGTCGACCACGAGCGCGCTCGCGTCATCGATGCCCAGACCCAGCACCTCAGGTGGCGTGCGCGTCACCAGCCCGTCAGCGTGTTGCCGCGCGGCGAAAACGACGAGCCGGCCCAGCCGATCTCGGGTGCGAAAGTGCGAGTCCGTCATCACGCCTCTGAGCGGCGCGAAACGAAACAGGTCGTGCGAAAAGCTGAGCAACGGGCTCGTCGGGTTTTCCAGCGCGAGGGGTGAGGTGACCGACGTCGACCCCGCCGCGATGGCGTCGAAGGCGAACTCGCCCAGAATGGCGAGCCCGGCGCTGGTGCCACCGACGACGCCGCCGCGCGCGTAGACCTGTTGGACAGCCGCCAGCAACGGACTGCCGGCCCAGGCCGCGTAATGGGCCTGGTCACCGCCGGCGAAGAAGACGAACTCTGCGCGCGAGACCACATCGGCGGCGAAGGCCAGGTCGGCGTGGGTCGACGGAGGCGTCAGTTTCAACGTCTGCACCGAGCGGAAAGGCGCGAGGCCCAACACGTAGTTCGTGTAGCCATCGGCTCCCGTCGCGCGGAGCACCACGACGTCACCGCGACGCACACCGGCGTCGGCCGCGAGCGTGCGCTGCGCCCAGACAAAGGCGTCGTCGACGTCCGTGCCCCCGCCCATCAGCACCAACCCCGGGCCTCCGGGGGGCGCGTCGTCATCGACCGGGTCACCCAGGCGCGGGTACACGGTCAACGTCAACGACCCGGCGTCCGGCACGGCGATGGTGCCCGCATCGGGGGTCACCCCGGCGTCGACGCCTGGGGTGTCGTCACCTGCGTCTCGAGTCACCTGCACACCACAACCACCCAAGGCGACGAGGAGCGCAATCATCTTCGGACGCATGCCCGCAGGTGTGGCACCTGGAAGAGCGATTGTCTTGCCCAGTTCGAGCGTGCCCTTGCTGCCGAAGGCCCGCGCGCTACAACGGGTGTCCATGAGGGTGCGTCTGGGTGGATGGGTGGCGCTGCTCGCATTCTCGAGCGGCTGTGTTGCAGCAGACCTCACGAATCGGCCCGTCTTCGCCGACCTCACGTACGCCGCAGACGACCGGACGCCGCCGACCCCGCAAGTCGAATTTCAGCTCTACGCCAGGCTGCAGCTCACCGTCGCAGGACCCTGGAATGATCCGCGCGCCGCAGCGCAGTGTTTGAGCGCTCCGACCGGCGCCGACCTCCAGCGCATCGGCTCGGCGACGAGTGGCGCGCGTGACCCCACCACCTGGGCCACGGCGCTCTGGGCCGAGCTCGCGTCACTTCGTGCCAGCCCGGCGTGCGCTGCGGGCTTCACCTCAGACCCCGCGCAGCTCGCGTGGGCGCTGGGCAAGGCGTCGGCCAGCGCCTTCGACTTCGCCGAGCTCACCTGGTTGTCCAACACCCACAAGCCCGAAACGTACGATGCCGCCGTGCGTGCGCTGAAGCGCCTCGCGCGCGTGCTCGACGCCACGCCAACCAATCAGGCCACGCAGAACGATCTGCCCGTGCTCGCGATGAGCGGAGGCGCAGCCAATGGCGCCTTCACCGCGGGCCTGCTCTACGAGCTCCTCTCGGCGCGCGAAGAGGTCATCTCAATGCGCCCCGTCGACCAACGTGCAGAGGCCGATCGCGCGAGCCGTTTTTCTGCCGTGGTCGGCACCAGCGTCGGCGCCCTGCTCGCCCAGTTGCTCGACTTCGCGATGCTCGACGACAGCACCCTGACGCCCGAGCAGCAGGCCTTCGTCACCGCATGCAACGCCTTCACGCCGCGCCCCGAGAGCACGCACCCCGACCTCTCGGGCGGAAAGACCGGCTGCTTCTCGGGCTGGCCGGCCGAGCCCTTCCCCTCCGTGCCTGCCACTCCCGGTCGCCCGGTTCAGAACTGCGCCCTCAAGCTGCTGGAGCGCTACTTCTCTGACGTCGATGAAGCCGACCTCATGTGCGCCGAACAGGGCTCGGTAGCGCGCGCGCTCGGCGTGCTCGGCCCCCCGCGGGTGAACCTCATTCGTTTCGACCCGATGCAGCGCGCACCACTCGACCCGCTCATCAGCCTCTTCCACCAGCAGATGCACGACAACCGGCTGACCCGGGTGGTGGTCTCCGTCGAGACGCAGCAGGGCCAGCTCGTGGGCCTCGATGAGCGCGCGTGCGGTGGAGCCGATTCGCCGAAGTGTCTGAGCGCGGGGCTGATGGCCTCGCTCGTGTTGCCCGTCTTCGCGCGCCCGGTCTCGCACGTGTGGTCGGGCTACGAACCTGCAGGTGAGTGCGGCGTCTGGGTCGACGGCGGCCTGCGCTCCCAGCTGCCCGCGATTCGCGCGCTCTCGTATTCGCGCCCCACGCCGTTGACGGGTGGCACGGCCCTGCGCGTGCTCGCCATCGACAACAGCCGGCTCACGCCTGTCGCCTCGCCGCGCCCGCGGGTCATCACCGACATGCTGTTGACCACCCTCGAGCAGTACGCGACCCAGCTCGACGTCAGCGAGCTCGCCTTCGCGCAGCGCCTCGCAGAGCAGCGGGACGACGAGCTGACCGCGTTGCTCGCACAGGCCGCTCCCGTCGCGCCGCGTAAAAGCTTCGCGTTCCCGAGCGCTGCTGACCCGCGCGTGCGGGGGCTCTACGTGCCGTCAGACGTGCCCGACTGGGTGGTGGCCGGCGCGGGCTACTCGTTCGACCGCTACGTGATGCGCGGCCTCTTTCTCTGGGGGCGAAAGGTCGCGCGCCGCCAGCTCGGTGCGAGCGGGGACCTTGCCGTCAAGCTCGGCTGGCCTGCACCGCTGCCCGCCGACGTGGCCGCGGTCATCGCGCACCGTGAGACCGACGCCGCGTTTCAGAAGTGGCTGGCCGATTATTCGCAGCCGGTCTGCCCCGCGTTCTCGACCTGGCGCAACACCGAAGGCCGCAAGCGCATCAACGCCTCGATGCCGTTGTGCGTCGAGGCGTCGCAGGGCCCGTCGTACTTCACCTGCCCCGCCGGCTCGTGGGCCGCGGGAGGGGCACCGTGAACGTGCTCATGCTCTGGCTGGTGCTGTGCGCCGCGGAGGACACGCCGATGCTGCAGGAACCCACGCTCAACGTCGTCGCGCAGCTCGAGCTCGCGGGCGGTGCGCGCGCCACCCAGTCTCCCGAGGCGCCCTTTTTCTTTGGGCTCAACGCGCTCATCGGCGCCCGCTTCGACCCGGTGCGCTTCGGGCTCGAGGCGCGCGGGTTGTTCACCAACCGCTCGGCCCTCGACGTCGGCGGGTTCATCACCGTCGACGTGGTGCGCTTGAAGCTCGATTCACGTCTCGCCGTCGCGATCTTCACGGGGGTCGACGTGATGGCGCGCTGGGTGCCGCTGCGCGCCTCGCCGTGGAGCACCGTGGTGCTCGGTCACACCGGCCTGCGCGTGTTGGGGCTCTCGCTCACGGTGGCCGGCGGCGCCGAAATTCCGACCGGCCAGGGCGACGGCGAAGTGCGCCTGGGCATCGACTTCGTGGAGTTCATCACTTTCCTTCACCTGCAGCGCGAGACCACCACGAGCGCGTTCTCATTCTAAGCAGCCGACGACCGAAGCCCGCAACCGAACGGTACGGCGCTCGCAAGCGCGGGGCTGCGGAGGCGGACAATGGCGGCTCGAAAGAAAGCCAACCCTCGAAAGATGTCCTCGCGGGGGACCAGGAACCCGAAAGGGGGGCTCACCGCGAAAGGGCGTGCCTTCTTCGCGAAGAAGGAAGGGGCCCACCTCAAGCCGGGAGTCACCGGCGCTGCCGACACGCCGCAGAAGATGCATCGCAAGGGTTCATTTCTGCGCCGGCATTTTGCGAACCCGCAAGGCCCCATGAAGGACGCGAAGGGCAGCCCGACGCGACTGGCACTTTCGGCGCATGCCTGGGGTGAGCCTGTCCCGACGACGATGGCCGCGGCGAAGAAGCTCGCGGCCAGGGGCACTCGCCTCCTCGAGCGCTACGCGAAGACGAAGACCGCCGCGAAGGTTCGGAACGCGGCGACAAAACGACAGACCAACCCCCGGGAGTGACATGGCTGCAAAAAGAGCGAAGAAGAACTCGTTGGTGAACAACATCAACAAGAGAAAGAAGGCGGGCAAGAGCCGCCCGAAGTCCCGGTCGACCGTGTCGAAGGGCTCGTACGCGAAGATGGAGGCCGGCTGGGCTGGCGGTGCAAAGAAGGGCGCCGCCCGGAAGAAGACCGCCGCGAAGAAGAAGAGCGGTGCCAGAAAGTAGCGAACGGCTTTTCCACGAGCTGCGTCGACCTCCCTCAGGCAACGCCCGAAGCGAGGTTTGACTTCGCAATGCGACGTTCTTAAGAACTGCCCTCTCGTGAACGCGCTCCAGCACCATCACCTGCATCATCGCTCTGACGGGCGTGCATGCAGGTGTGCGTGACGTAGCTCTCACCACACCCGTATCGCCACGAAGCCCGTCCCTCACCGGATGGGCTTTTTTGTGCCTCGCGCCCATCCGCTCTCCCCGCCTCAAAGGAGCGTTTGCATGTTGCGTGTCGCACTGCCCAACAAGGGCCGATTGTCAGAAGACGTGAAGCAGTTGTTCGACGACGCAGGCCTGCCGATTCGGGGCCGGAGCGAACGCTCACTGCGCGCCCGCATGGGTGACTACGAGGCCCTCTTCGTTCGCGCCCAGGACATCCCCGAGTTCGTGGCCGATGGCGCCGCCGACGTGGGCGTCACCGGGTGGGATCTGGTCACCGAGACCAACCGCTCGCTGACCCAGTTGATGGATCTCGAGTTCGGCCGCTGCAGGCTGGTGGTCGCCGCGACGGAAGAGTCGGGCCTCACGCAGCTCAGCCAGGTCGCTCCGGGCACGCGCGTGGCCACCTGTTTTCCCGGCATCACCCGGCGCTTCTTCGAGCAACGGGGCTTCGCGGTTCAAGTGGTGCCGGTGTCGGGCGCCGCAGAGATTGCCCCGCACCTCGGCATCGCCGACGTGGTGGTCGATCTCACCAGCACCGGCTCGACCCTCAAGGTGAACGGGCTTCGGGAGGTCGAGACGGTGCTCGAGTCTTCGGCCCGCCTGGTGGCACGTGACGACGCGGCCACCCGCACCGAAGCCCAGGAGCTCACCCTCGCCCTCTCTTCAGTGCTGCGCGCGCGCGGGCAGCGTTACCTGATGGCGAACGTGCCGCGGGAGGGGCTGGCCGCGGTGCGCGAATGCCTGCCCGGGCTCAATGGGCCCACGTTGTCTGAGTTGATGGGCGGCGGCCGCTTCGTCGCCATGCACGCGGTGGTGCCAGCCGAGTCGGTCTTCCGCACGGTGGCCCGGCTGAAGGGCCTGGGCTGCGAGGGCATTCTGGTGACGCGCATCGAGAGGCTCGTACCATGAGCCTCGTTCGTTTCACGGGCACGCTGGAGGCGCTTCCCCCCGCATCGCGGCGCGCACTGCTCGAGCGAAGCTTCAGCATCGATGATGGTTTGGCCGCGAAGGTGCGAGCGCTGGTGGCCGAGGTTCGTGCAGACGGTGACGCAGCGTTGCGCCGCTTCGCACGGCAGTTCGATGGCGTCACCCTCGACGCACTCGAGGTCCCGCGCGTGCAGCTGCAGCGGGCGCTCCAAGGTCTTGACCCGAACGTGCGACGTGGGCTCGAGCGGGCACGGCAGAACCTCGAGCGCGTCGCGCGGGCGACATTGCCCGTACCCAGTCAGGTCGAGGTTGAACCGGGCGTGGTGGTGGGCCGTCGAGCTGACCCCTTTGCGCGGGTGGGCGTGTACGCGCCCGGTGGCCAGGCGGCGTACCCTTCGAGCGTGTTGATGGGCGTGGTGCCGGCGCGCACCGCGGGGGTCGCAGAGATCGTCGTGTGTTCTCCCCCGGGCCCCAACGGGCTGCCGTCTGACGTCGTGCTCGCAGCGGCAGCGCTCGCGGGCGCACACCGGGTCTTTGCCCTCGGAGGCGCGGGCGCGATTGCCGCCCTGGCCTACGGCACGCCGTCCGTCCCGCGCGTCGACCGCATCGTGGGTCCGGGCAACGCGTGGGTCGCTGAAGCCAAGCGCCAGGTGGCAGGTGACGTGGGCATCGACGCGCCCGCCGGTCCCTCTGAGATTCTGGTGGTGGCCGATGACGGCGCTGACCCAACCCACATCGCGCGCGAGCTGCTCGCGCAGGCAGAGCACGACGCCGACGCCTGTGTGGTCGCGCTGGTGCAGGGCGACGCGTTGGCCAACGAGGTGCTCGCCGTGGTGCAGCGTGAGGTCGAGGCGCTGCCGCGGCGGGAGCTCATCTTGAAGGCGCTGGCGGCTCGCGGCGCGGTGCTGTCGCTGAACGACCCTGACGAAGCGTGGTCTTTCGTCGAGGACTTCGCAGCCGAGCACCTGCTGCTCGCGCTCCGGGATCCGCGGCGCGCGCTGCCCAGGGTGCGCAACGCAGGCACGGTCTTCCTGGGGACCTCTTCGTCGGTGGCCTTCGGCGACTACCTCACCGGCGCCAATCACGTGCTCCCCACCGCGGGCGCCGCGCGGCGCTTCAGTGGACTCTCGGTGCTCGACTTCGTGCGGTGGCAGACCTGGCAGCAGGTGACGCCCGACGCCGCCAGGCGCCTCTCGGCAGACGTCGAGGCGCTCGCGCTCAGTGAAGGGCTCTCGGCCCACGCAGCGGCTGCAGCGCAGTGGAAGGGCCGCGAGGAAGCAACCCCCGCAGCCGACCCGTTCTCGCTGCGGCCGGCGCTCGCGGCGGTCGCCCGGTACGTGCCCACGCGGCCGCCGTGCGCGGTGGATCTCACCGACAACACCAACCTGTTCGGGGCACCGCCATCGGTGGCGCAGGTGCTCCGTGAGGTGACGGTGACGCGGTACCCCACGCCCTACGTCGATGAGCTGCGCGCGGCCCTGGCGAAAGAAGCCGGTGTTCCCCTCGAGGCCATCGTCACCGGGTGCGGTTCGGACGACCTGCTCGACGCGGCGATGCGCGCCTTCGCCGAGCCCGGTGACGTGCTCGCATATTGCCCGCCCACCTTCGGCATCGTGACCACCTTCGCGCGCACCAACGGCATCGTGCCGATCGCCACCGCGTTGACCGTCGAGGGGCTGCTCGCGGCCCGGCCACGGCTCATCTACCTCTGCGCTCCGAACAACCCGACGGGTGCGCTGCTGCCTGATGGATTTCTCGAGGCGCTGCTCGAGCAGACCCGGGCGCTGGTGCTGCTCGATGAGGCGTACATCGACTACGCGCGCATTCCGAGCCGGGCGGGTGTGGCTGCGAGCGCCGAGCGGCTGCTCGTCATCCGAACGATGTCCAAGGCGTTCGGGCTCGCGGGGCTGCGCGTGGGCTGGGCGGTCAGTCACCCCCGGTTGGCCGCCGAGCTGGAGAAGGCGCGTGGTCCGTACAAGGTCGGTACCGTCGCCGAGCGGGCCGCCATCGCAGCGCTCACGACGGATCGTGCGTGGGTCAGCCAGAGCGTCCGCGAAACGCTCGAGATGCGGGCGCGCTTCACCCAGGCGCTGCGGGGAAAGGGCCTGCAGGCGCTCCCCAGCGAAGGCAACTTCGTGCTGGTGCCGGTGAATCAAGATGCGCAGAAGCTCTCGGATGAGCTGCGAACCCGCGGCGTCTCGGTCAGGGCCTTCTCGAAGCTCGAGGGCATCGGCGAGGCGCTGCGCATCACCATCGGGCCGTGGGCTTCGATGACTGCCTGTCTCGAGGCGCTGCCATGAAGGCGACGCTCTTCGATACGGGCGCGGGCAACCTGCACTCGCTTCGCCGCGCGCTGGCCGTGGCGGGCGTCGACTGCGAGGTCCAGGCCGATGCCCGAAAGCTGCCCGGGAGTTCGCTGGTGGTGCTGCCCGGCGTCGGCGCATTCGGCACGGCCGCCGCCCGTCTGGCCCCCGGTCGAGAGGCCTTGCGCCGCGCGCTGGTCGACGGGCAGCCTTGTCTGGGCATCTGCCTGGGCATGCAGTTGTTGTTCGAGCGCAGCGAAGAAGGTGACGGCGACGGCCTGGGCCTCATCGAGGGTGAGGTCACGAGGCTGGTGGCGCGGCGGGTGCCGCACATGGGGTGGACCCAGGTCGACGGCGTGGGCGACATGTACTTCGCGCACAGCTTCGCCTGCAGGCCGCGTCGCCCCGAGGTGGTGAAAGCCTGGGCCCGTCACGAAGGCGCCGAGGTGGCGGCCATCGTCAGTACCGCGCGCACCATCGGCGTGCAGTTTCACCCTGAGAAGAGCTCGGCGGCGGGCTTGCTCCTTTTGCGAAGACTCATCGACCAGGTGACCTCATGAAGGTGTTCCCGGCGCTCGATCTGCGCGAGGGCGCGTGCGTGCAGTTGGTGGGCGGCCGCTACGAAGACGAGCGCATCCGCCTGCCTGAGCCCCTGACCATCGCAGCCCAATGGGCCGCTGCAGGGCTCACCCATCAGCACGTCGTCGACCTCGACGCGGCGATGGGGCGCGGCTCGAACTTCCAAATCATCGCAGAGCTCTCGAAGCTTCCGGGGCTCGAACTGCAAGTCGGCGGCGGCGTACGCGACGAGGCGGCCATCGAGCGGTTGCTCCAGCTGGGCGTGGCGCGGGTCGTGGTGGGTACGCGCGCGGTGGAAGACGCGGCCTGGCTCGAAGCCGTCTCAGCGAAGTTTCCTCGACGCCTCGTGGTGGCCGCCGACGTGCGCGGAACCCGGGTCGTCACGCGCGGGTGGACGCAGACCTCTGCGTTGACCATCGACGTGCTCCTCGCGCGCGTGTCGCACCTCCCGCTGGCCGGCGTGTTGGTGACGGCGGTGCACGTCGAGGGGCAACTTCAAGGCATTGACGCGCCGTTGATGAAGTCGGTCTGCAGCAGCACCACGACGAAGGTCATCGCGAGCGGTGGCATCACCACGATTGACGACCTGCGCGTGTTGAGCGGCCTCGGCGCTTTTGCCGCGGTCGTCGGCATGGCGCTCTACACCGGGCGGCTCGAAGCACGCGCCCTCTCCCAGGAGTTCCCCCCATGACGGCTTCACTCGAGCGCAAAACCAAAGAGACGACGATTGTGGTGTCGCTGGGCGAGGCGGTGGCCATCGACACGGGCTTGCCGTTCTTCGACCACATGCTCGCCACCTTCGCGAAGTACGCGGGCCTGCCGCTGGTGCTCAAGGCCAGGGGCGATCTGCGGCACCACCTGATGGAAGACGTCGCGCTGACCGTGGGCGCCTTCGTGCGCAGCCTCACCCCCGCGACCGCGGCCCGCTACGGCGAGCGCACCATTCCCATGGACGACGCGCTGGTGCAGGTCGTCATCGACGTCGGGGGCCGCGCGTACTTCGCAGGCAAGCTCAAGAGCCGGCTCTACACGCACTGGCTGCGCAGCTTCGCGACGGCCTCGGAGAGCACCGTGCACCTGCGTGTGCTGCGCGGCAGCGATCGCCACCACATCATCGAGGCCGCCTTCAAGGCGTTGGGTCTCGCGCTGCGGCAGGCGCTGCGTGACGACGGCGTGGTGTTCAGCACCAAGGGCTCGATTGAATGGAAGGCGACGCCATGACTTCACGACGGTTGGTGGTGTGTCTCGACGTCAAAGGGGGCCGGGTGGTCAAGGGCGTGCAGTTCGAGGGGCTGCGCGACGTGGGCGATCCCGTCGAGCTCGCTGCACGCGCCGAGGCGTCGGGCGCTGATGAGGTCGTCTTCCTCGACGTGTCGGCGTCGATTGAAGAACGCGCGCCGCTGCTCGAGCTCGCCCAGCGCACGGCCGAGGTGTTGTTCATTCCCCTCACGCTGGGCGGCGGCATCGCGTCGGTCGACGGCGTGACGGCGGCGCTGCGTGCGGGCGCCGACAAGGTGGCGCTCAACTCGGCCATCGTGAAGCGGCCGGCGTTGATCGACGAGGCCGCGCGGGTGGTAGGCGCCCAGTGCGTGGTCGCAAGCATCGACGCCAAGCGGGAAGGAACGGGGTGGCGCGTCTTCACCCACGGCGGGCGCACGCCGACCGGGCTCGACGCCATCGCCTGGGCACAGGAGTGCGCGGCGCGGGGGGCCGGAGAGCTGTTGATCACCTCCATCGACCGCGACGGCGCATGCACGGGCTACGACCTCGAGCTGACGGCTGCGATCGCCGACGTGGTCCCGGTGCCGGTCATCGCGTCGGGCGGCGCGGGCACGGCTCAGCACGTGGTCGAAGCGTTCACCCGGGGAGGCGCTGAGGCGGCGCTCGTCGCGGGCATGCTCCACGACGGCACCACGACCGTCGGCGCG
>JAYTAT010000955.1:0-6689 GCA_043737315.1 Archangium sp. | reverse complement strand
CCAGATCATCAGCATCACCGTCGCCTCGCTCGTGGTCCTGGGTGGGGTGTTCATGTTGGGGGTGGTAGTCGGCAAGAAACTCTCGGCCGAGACGGCGGCGCTGCAGGCCCAGCCGACCGATCTGCTAGGTCAGCTCGATCGCAAGACCGAGGCGCTGGAGACCGTGAAGGCCGACGCCGCGCTCACCTTTCAGGACGAGCTGACGCGCAAGGAGCCGACGGTGCTGATCGCCGAGGCGCCGATCGTCAAGCCGGTTCCAGTTCCAGTTCCCGATGCCGCCGTCGCGGTGGTCGTCCCGCCTGAGGCACCGCAGCCCAGGCTCGCTGAGACCCCCAGGGTCGAGTCGGTGGCGACGCGGACTGTCGACGGAGGAGGGCTCAAGGAAGCTTTCGGGAAAGCCGCTCAGCGCCCGCCCACGGAGACTGCTGCCGATGGCTCGTGGACGGTGCAGCTGTCTGCCTACCAGGACAAGGCCGAAGCCGATCGCTTCGCCGCGGGGCTGCGCGACAAGGGCTACGCGCCGTACATCGTCGAGGCGAGCATTCCGGGCAAGGGCACCTGGTTCCGCGTGCGCATGGGCCGCTTCCCGAGCAAGGAAGCCGCTTCGCGGTACATGGACGACTTCAGGCGCGAGACTTCGATGAACGCGATTGTGACTACCGCGAATTGAAGTAGCCCCTCGAAGTAGCCCCTCACCCCGACCCTCTCCCCGCTTCGCAGGGTGAGGGAGACTAGGGTGTCGAGAAATCGCAGCTCTTCCCCGGCCTGTTCGCGCACGCGGTCGGCAATGCAATCTGCGGCGACCCCGCCCACACCGAAACGATGAACGCCGAGATCTGCTGACGCGCGGCCACACCCGCAGCCGATCCGCGCGCCGCGAAGCCATGAATCGACAGGCCCATCTCACTGCTGGGCACGCGGAACTGGGTGATCGCCGATCGCGTCACCGGCCCCTCCACGTGCGGCACGCCGACGATGGGCTCGAGCACTGCGCCCAGCTGCACCGAATGGCTCGAAGCGGCGAGGAACTCCGAGCCGATGTTGGGAAGGATGGGATCGCCCATGCTTTGCTGCGAGAGGATCAACAAGTCACTGCGCCCCGCGAGCGCAGCCCACGCTGCACCGTCGACTGGATCCCAGTTCGTCTGCGACATCGACATGCCCAGCGCCCGATCGATCGCGCTCGGCGTCGATGATCTGAACAACACGCTCAGGGTGCTCCACAGCTCCGACTCCGGAGCGAAGTGTGTCCACGCTGCGCCGGGAACGTTGAGCACCGCGAAACGAATGTTCGGCTCAGACTGCGAGAGCACGTAGCCCATGGTGCCGCCCAACGAGCCACCCGCGTACACCAGCGTGCCTACGTCGGGGCGCCGGCCCGCGGCAGGGTTGACCAGGCCACCGAGCGAGGCTTCAGAGAGCTTGTCTCCGAGTTTTCCTGAAAGAGAAGCCTGCAGCGCCGCCGCGTCACACAGTGACTGCAGCAGACCGCCCGTCGATCCGTTGGTGCCCGAGAAGACCTTCTCGAAGCTGACCAGCGTCTTGACGGTGCTCGCTTCAGTCCACCCGCTCCATTCCAGGTTCAGCTTCGCCGCGCCTGCCGCGACGATCTCTTGATCGAACGTGTCGTCGTAGACGGTGCCCCCGGTGCCGTGTCCGTAGACGACCACCGGATAGGAGCCCCTGCCCGCGGGAAGCACGGCGCGGAAGGGCGCGGTGTGCACTCCGGTCTGGTGCGGCAAACCATCCGTACCCAATGAGAGCCCACCGTCGGCTTCGAGAAAGTGGGGGAGACCCGAGACGGTGCCGTGCAGATCGATCGCCGAGCCGGATGGAAACAGCGTGGCGGTCTGTACGTCGAAGGTGAGCGTGCCGGCATCGGCCGCACCGAGCGCCGCCGCGCGCATGGTGTCGAGCGGCTCACGAACACTCGCGGCCGAGCGGGTGGTGAAGTCCCAGACGCGAAGCACGTGACTGAGCTCGACGCCTGCCTCGACGAGCAGCGCGCGGGTGGGTGCGTGGTACGCGGCGAGCTGTCGTTCTTCGTACGTTGCCGGAGGCGTCAGCCCGAGCGCCACCTTCACCAGTGCGGGCGCCTCGAATGCGCTGCCATCATCGGCCTTCACTTCATCCAGGGCGACCGCGACGTAGTCAGCGTCGTATTCCATCGGCCGCAGCGGGTAGGCGACCAGCAGGCTGTCGCCCGAGAAGCCGCCATCGGTCGAATCGTTCACCACCGAGAGCCGAAGGGGCACGGCTTGTCCGCGCTGAGGGCGGCCGGGCTGCGCGAGAAACAACCGCACTGCGGTGGTGGCCTTCTGCCCATGCAGCCGGTGATCGACGGGCTTGGGGAAACCCACCGCGAGCGGGGTCGCCACGGAGAATCCATCAGCGCGATTGAGAGACGCCGGGTTGTCGCGCACCGGCAACGAGCGGAACGAGAGCGAGACGCGCAGGCCCGTGGGCGAGGTGGCGTCGGCGACCGTGTACACATTCGAAGGCCAGGGCAGCAGGCAGCGCGTCTCGTCGAGCGGATCGCAGGGTGCAGAGCGCGGCGCGCGAGCACCTGGTTCGCGGTCGACCAACTGCGGGGCGGGCGTCTCACAGCCCAGCGCGAGGACAAGGCTCAACGACGCGACGAGACGGATGGATGCAGACACGGGGCGCACGTTGACCGCACGTCTGGCCGCCAGTCCACTGGTCGCAGCGGCACCTATCGGCGCGATGGGAAACGGCTCATTCGAAGAGATCGGCCTCTACGCACGCGCGGTTGATGATGGCGCGCAGCTGCGCATCGCGGCTCGAGCCCTCGGCTTTGGTGGAGATGGTGCCGAGCAACTTCTGATCACGCACTCCGACGACGCTCAGCTTGAGCCCGTGGGGGAAGACCTCGAGGTTCGGCTTGAGCACGATCGCCGCGCGAAGGCCCTGGCCTTCGACGACTGAAGCGCCCCGCCGGCGGAGTTCTTCCCGCAGCTGACGATCGGCCTGCGCGATCAACGCGCTGCGCTCAGGGCTGGCCTCGCCCGCGGCTGACCAACTCACCACGTAGACCCGGCGGGGCGCGGAAGCGGCGCAGCCGAAGGCTCCAACGAGCAGCAACGCGAACAGGGCAAGGCGTGCAGACATGGCTTTCCAGTTGCGAGTCGTTCGTGTTCCGGTGGGCTGCGACGGGCTCGACGCAATCTATTGCACGAACCAGCGAGAGTTCGGCACGCGAGTTTTCGGCCGCAACCCTTGTTATGCGCGCGACATGATTGTTTCTTTGCTCGTCATTGCCCTCGCCGTCGCCCCCGCGGCGAAGAAGCCGTACACCGTTCAAGACCAGGTCGCGCTCAAACGCATCGCCGGGTTTCGCGTCTCACCCGATGGCAGCAAGGTGGTCTTCGCGTTGCGCAGCACGGATCTCGAGGCCAACAAGGGCCGCGTCGATCTCTGGCTGATGAACGCCGACGGCTCGGGCCTCAAGCAGCTCACCTCTCACGAAGGCAACGAGACGGATCCCTCGTGGGCTCCCGACGGCAAGGCCGTCTACTTCCTCGCCGCGCGTTCGGGCTCGAACCAGGTCTGGCGCTTGCCGCTCGAGGGGGGCGAAGCGATGCAGGTCACCAAGCTCCCGCTCGACGTCGACGCGTACACGCTGTCCCCTGATGGTCAGACCGTGGTCTTCGCTTCGCAGGTGTTCGTCGACTGCGACACCCTCGAGTGCACCGCCAAACGCCTCGCCGAGAAGTCGAAGGTGAAGAGCAGCGCGCAGATCTACGACAGCCTGATGTTCCGCCACTGGGACACCTGGAAGGACGGCCGTCGCGCACACCTCTTCGCGCAGAAGCTCAGCGGTGGCCCGGTGGTGAACCTGCAGAAGAAGCAGAACGCAGATTCGCCCAGCAAGCCCTTCGGAGGCACCGAAGACTTCACCATCAGCCCCGACGGCAAGACGCTGGTCTACGTCGCGCGTGACGCGGGCCGTGAAGAAGCGTGGAGCACCGATCTCGATCTGTTCTCCGTGCCGGTCGACGGGAGCAGGGCGCCGGTGAAGCTCACCACCACCAACCGCGCGACCGACGGCCTCCCGGTGTTCTCACCCGACGGCAAGACGCTCGCGTACCTGGCGATGAGCAAGCCGAAGTTCGAAGCCGACAAGATGCGCGTGATGGTGCGCGACGTCGCCACCGGCAAGGAGCGTTCGCTCGCCGACGCGTGGGATCGTTCTGCCAGCTCGCTGGCCTGGTCGAAGGACGGCAAGTCGATCTTCGTGACGGCTGACGATCTCGGTCAGCACGGCGTGTTCTCCATCGACGCAGCCAACGGGCAGGTGACGAAGGTTAACAGCGACGGCAACGTGAGCGCGCTCGAGGTGACTGGCAATGGCCTCATCGTGATGCACGACTCGCTCGTGTCGGCGGCCGACATCTTTTCGCTGGCCGTGGACGGGAAGGGCGGTCTGAAGAAGCTCACCGACGTGAACGCGGCGGCCTTCGCGTCGTTCGCGCTGGGCGCGCCTGAGCAGTTCAGCTTCAAGGGCTGGAACGACGAGACGGTGTACGGCTACGTGGTCAAGCCCGTCGGCTTCGACGCGAAGAAGAAGTATCCGCTGGCGTTCCTCATTCACGGTGGGCCGCAGGGCAGCTTCGGCAATCACTGGCACTACCGCTGGAACGCGCAGACCTACGCGGGGCACGGCTACGTGGCGGTGATGATCGATTTCCACGGATCGACGGGGTACGGGCAGGCCTTCACCGACTCGATCTCGGGTGATTGGGGCGGCAAGCCGCTGGAGGATCTGCAGAAGGGTCTGGCGGCAGTGCTCACGAAGTATCCCTTCATCGACAAGAACAAGTTGTGCGCGCTGGGGGCCAGCTACGGCGGCTTCATGGTCAATTGGATCGCCGGCAACTGGAGCGAGCCCTGGAAGTGCCTGGTCAGCCACGACGGCAACCTCGACGAGCGCTTCGCGTACTTCGACACCGAGGAGCTCTGGTTTCCTGAGTGGGAGCACGGCGGTACCCCCTGGGAGAACCCTGCCAGCTACGCCAGGCACAACCCCATCGATCACGTCGCGAAGTGGAAGACGCCGATGCTGGTGGTGCACGGCGGCAAGGACTTCCGCGTGGTCGAGACGCACGGCATGGCGACCTTCACCGCGCTCCAGCGCAAGGGCATTCCGTCGAAGTTCCTCTACTTTCCGGACGAGAACCACTGGGTGCTTAAGCCGCAGAACTCGATCGTCTGGCACGAGACGGTGAACGGGTGGCTCGATCAGTGGACGAAGTGATTCCCGTGGAATCCTGAGGGCGTCGCAGCCGAGTGTCGTTGAAATGACTGCACTTGCAGTGGGCCCGGGGCGTGCACCAGAGGAAGGTTCGTACGCTCCGGCAACACCAGGGCGCTGAGGGGTTCCCACATGGTTCACGTTTCGCTTCGTTCTGTCGTCATCGCGGCTGTCTTCACGCTCGTCGGCTGTGCCGGCCCCACAGGAGACCCGCAGAAGAGCGCGTCGAAGTCGCTCGGCGTCGGAGGCGGTCAGGTCACGGCGCCCAACGGCGTTGGGGTGACTATCCTCTCAGGGGCGCTGCGCCGCGCGACGGTCATCACGTTGACGCCCGCGGGTATCGACCAGGTGCGGCCGACCACGCCGTCGGTGGGTCAGATGTATGAGTTCGGGCCCGAGGGTCTGACCTTCGACGTGCCGGCCAGGGTGAAACTCGAGGTCGACATCGCGCGGTTGCCAGCGGGCTACTCCATTGCCGACGTGCTCGTGATGCGCGCGCCCGCGGGGTCTGCGGCGTTCGAGTCGTTGCCCACGCGCATCGTTGACTCGACGCATGTCGAGGCTGACACGCTGCACTTCTCGGTGTTCGTGCCCACGCTCGATTCGGCGCGCGGTGGTGATGGCGGCACGGATGGTGGCGTCGACGGCGGGTCGTGCAGCGAGCGGTGCGTTTCTCCGAATGATGGCGGGGCTGACTGCGAGTGTTCGCGCGTGTGCGGCGCTGACACGTTGGAGATTCAGTGCTCGGGTTCTTCGCCGCTCGGCTGTGCGTGCGTTCGCAATGGCGTGCAGGTCGGGTCGGTCACCGCGCTGGTGTGCCCGGGTGTTGGTGATGTGGCGCGGCTCTGCGGCTTCCCGGTCGATGCGGGTGTGGATGGTGGCGTGCGCCCTGATGGCGGCACCGACGGTGGCATCCGCCCTGATGGCGGCACTGACGGTGGCATCCGTCCTGATGGCGGCACTGACGGCGGCTCGTTCGATGGTGGAACTGACGGTGGCATCCGCCCCGATGGCGGCTCATTCGACGGCGGTTCATTCGACGGCGGTTCATTCGACGGCGGCTCGCCGGACGCTGGAAGCTCGGACGCAGGCCGGGACGCCGGATCGCCTTGAGGGAAGGCGGTCTTCATCGTCTTTGGCGGCGCTCAAACTGGGCTGGCCCCTCTCCCGCGGGCAAGGGTCCTCACTGCAGCAGGTGAGGGTCCGGTGTCCTCTCCGAGTCGTGACAACCCTGTTGTCACGCGTGACAACAGGGTTGCTACGGCTGGGAGAGTCGCCCCGGCCGGACCTCGTTACATGAGCCTCCATGCCCGAAGTGGAGAGGCCTGCTCGTGACGCGCACCTCGTCGATCACTTTCAGACTCGCGCCTTCAGGCGGCTTTGCTGCCTTCAGTGCGGTCCCTCACCCTGCGCTAGT
>JAYTAT010000954.1:0-6689 GCA_043737315.1 Archangium sp. | reverse complement strand
CCAGGATCAGGAGCGTGGGTGCCCACATGCCGAGGAACTGAGAGGCCGGGGTGCGGGTGGGCCGGTACAGCTGCTTTATCTGGGTGCGCGCGCCGCCGAACATGCCGACCGCCTGAAAGACCAGCGAGCCCAGAATCGAAGCGCCCGCTGCCCAGAGGAACACGTCAGTCGGGATCTTCGAGGTCTGCTCCTCGATCTTCCGTGCGACCTTGCCTTCGCGCTTGCTGGTGAAGTCGGGCTGCAGGTTGTTGCCACTCTCTACGTAGCCTTGCGGTTCCATGTTTCTCTCCGAGGGACGGTGAGAAGCCGTGTGTCCCGCGTACTGAAGCTGCATTCGGCAGACCAGTACGCGCCCCTCGCAGGCGACCTCGCACCCACGGCAATACAGCCTCACTGCGTCAAAAGAGGGCTTAGACGCCGAAGCCGCGCGAGGGTGCCTTCTTCAGCTTTTCGTGGAGGGTGGCGGTCAGCAGGAACCAGTACTGCACCTCGCCGAACGACAGAATGTCTCCGTCCTTCAGGGTGGTCTCTCGCCGCAGTCGTACGCTGGCGTTGAGAAAGGTGCCGTTGGTCGAATCGAGGTCTTGAATCGAGCAGCGCTGATTCGCCTCATCCCACCGGAGCATGGCGTGCGTCTTCGATACTGACGGATCGTCGAGCACCAGGTCGCTGTCGGGCTGGCGGCCCACCGTGAGCTGGTCGACGCCATGCAGCGGAGGCACCGAGGCCACCACGAGCTCATCGAACTGAAACAAAAGGCCCAGGGCGCCCGCAGAGACCTTCTCGGGCTTGGCGACCGTGGTGCGGTGTACGTTCGAGGGCAGGCCCATCATCTGGGTCGCGTGGGGGCCCGCTGCAAGGGTAGGGGGTTGTTGCACGAGCACGAAAGGCCCCATCTGTTCGCGAAACTGCTTCGCGGTAAATCGGGCGACGAGACCTCTGAGTTCCTTCACGGACAGCACCCGCTCACGCTAGACCCGACGAGGCAGTGTCCGCTACGGTTCGAAGCTTTCCGAAAGGAAGTACGAGATGTCTGATCGGTACCCCACGACGGCCTCTGGCCTCAAGAAGATGCAAGGGGAGCTCAAGCACCTCGAGACCGTGGAGCGCCCGAAGATCTCCTCGGAGATCGGCATCGCGCGCGCTCACGGCGATCTTCGCGAAAACGCCGAGTACCACGCGGCGAAGGAGAAGCAGGGCTACATCGAAGGCCGCATCCTCACCCTCAACGCGTGGATCGGTGGGGCTGAGGTCATCGAGGTGCTCGCCTTCAAGGGTCAGAAGAAGGTGCTCTTCGGGGCGTCGGTGCAGCTGCTCGACGTCGAGACGGACAAGAAGGTCAGCTACCGGATCGTCGGTGAGTTCGAGGCTGATCTGAAGAAGCGCTGGATCTCGGTCAATTCTCCGGTGGCGCGGGGGCTCATCGGCAAGGTGGTCGGCGACATCGCGACCGTGCAGAGCCCGGGCGGAAACCGGGACTACGAAGTGCTCTCCGTCGATTTCGAGGATGCCGCCTAACCCGCACCCGCTCGAGACGCTGGTCAGGCCACTGCAGTTTGCCTGCGCGCGCGACTTCGCCAACCTGGGGGCCGTCAAGGGGCTGCGTACGACGCTCGCCGCGGCGCTCAGTCGCGCCAAGCCCACGCTCGGGGTCGAGCGCCTGGCCGCGCTCGAGAAGGAACTCGAGTTCATCGACGCGGAGGTGCCTGAGGCGCGCAGGGGCTCGATTCGGCGGGTGGTGCAGGTGTTGAAAGACGAAGGGCTGTCGGTGGACGCGCCGGCCAGACCAGGTGCCGAAAAGAAGCCGCTCGCCCTTCACCAGAACCCTCTGCCGAAGGAAGAGCGAGCCGCGGCTCCGAAGAAGAAGACCCGGAAGAAGAAGGCCGCCCCGACCGACGAACAGAACGCGACCGCACGCATGCTGAGCATCGCCCCTTCTTCCGGCCCGCTCGCCACGCCGCTCAAGCTCGTGGGCTGGCGAATCAACCCGCGGCTGGTGGGCATCCTCAACAAGAAGGGCCTGCAACGCACCGGCGACGTGCTCTTCCTGCTCCCGCGCGTCTACGAAGACCGCCGCACGCTCAAGAAGATCGCCCAACTTCAGTCGGGCGAGCGCGGCACGATCATCGCCGAGGTGAAACGCGCCGAAGAGAGCTTTGGCCGGGGCCGCCGCCAGTTTCGCGCGGTGCTCGCCGACAGCTCGGGCAGCATCGCCGCCGTCTTCTTCCAGACCGGCCCCTGGCTCAAGGCCCGCTTTCCCATCGGCAAACGTCTCGTCGCCAGTGGAGAGGTCCGCCAGACCAACTTCGGCTGGGAGATGCCGCACCCCGAGATCGAACCCGCCGACGACGTGGAGACCTCACCCATCCACTTCAATCGCGTGGTGCCGGTGTACTCGGGCTTCGAGCGCCACGAACAACGCGCCTTGCGCGAGCTCGCTTTTCGCATCGCCGACAAGTTCGCGACGTCGATCGAAGAGCCGCTGCCCGACGCGCTTCGCAACCGGCTCGGCCTCTTCGGCCTGGGGGAAGCGCTCAGGTACCTTCATTTTCCGCCCGGTGACGCAAAGCTCGACGCGCTCGACGCGCACATGTCGCCCGCGCACCAGCGCCTCGCTTTCGACGAGCTCTTCTTCCTGCAGCTGGGCATGGCCTTGCGAAGACAAGGCGTGAAGGTGCAGCCGGGCATCGCCTTCGATACCTCGCCCGCGTTCGTCGAGAAGGCGAAGAGCCTGCTCCCGTTCACGTTGACCGGCGCTCAGCAACGGGTGGTAGGCCAGGTGACGCGCGACATGGCCCGCGCCGAGCCGATGAACCGGCTGCTGCAAGGCGACGTGGGCAGCGGCAAGACCGCAGTGGCCCTGGTCGCCGCCGGAGTCGCCGTGCAGAACGGCTACCAGGTCGCGGTGATGGCGCCGACCGAGATCCTCGCCGAGCAGCATTACCGCACCTTCCAGAAGTGGTTCGAGCCACTCGGCATCGAGGTCGGGCTCATCACCGGCAGCGGCACCGCCAAGGTGAAGACGGCCCAGCGCGCGGAGGTCGCTTCCGGAAAAGTGCGCATCGCGGTCGGCACGCACGCGCTCATTCAAGAGTCAGTGTCCTTCGAGAAGCTGGGCCTGGTGGTGATCGACGAGCAGCACCGGTTCGGCGTGATCCAACGCCACGCGCTGATGGGGAAGGGTGTTCGCCCCGACGTGATGGTGATGACCGCCACGCCGATTCCCCGCACCCTGGCGATGACCATGTACGGCGATCTCGACGTCTCGGTGATCGACGAGCTGCCGCCCGGCCGCACGCCCATCGAGACCCACGTCATTTCACAGAAGACCCAAACGCGCGCGTGGGACGTGGTGCGCTCCGAGCTCAAGAAGGGCCACCAGGCTTACGTCATCTATCCGCTGGTCGAAGAGAGCGAGAAGTTGGACCTCGCCGACGCCACGCAGGGCGCCGAGCAGCTCAAGGTGATCTTCCCCGAAGCCCGGGTCGGGTTGCTCCACGGCCGCATGAAGCAGCTCGAGAAAGACGCCGTGATGACCGCGTTCCGCAAGCACGAGCTCGACCTGCTGGTCTCCACCACGGTGATCGAGGTCGGCGTCGACGTGCCCAACGCGTCGGTGATGGTGATGGAGCACGCGGAACGTTTCGGCCTCTCGCAGTTGCACCAGCTGCGCGGGCGGGTGGGTCGTGGCGCTGCCAAGTCGTACTGCATCCTGGTGACCGGCTTTGCGCTGAGCGCTGAATCGGCCGAGCGGCTCAAGGTGATGGAAGAGAGCACCGACGGCTTCGTGATCGCCGAGCGCGACCTCGAGATCCGCGGGCCCGGTGAGTTCCTCGGCACCCGGCAAAGTGGCCTGCCCGAGCTCGCGGTCGCAAACCTGGTCAGAGATCAGGCGCTGCTGGCCACCGCGCAGGAAGAAGCGCGCGCGATCGTCGATCGTGACCCCGAGCTGAAGGCCCCCGAGCATCAGCGGCTGGTCCGCGCGCTGGAAGAACGGTGGGAAGGTCGGCTCAAGCTCGCCCGCGTCGGCTGATACACTGCGCGCATGATCTGCCCCGTCTGCGAGCACCATCAGGACTTCGGCCTCGAGTGCGAGGTGTGCGGCAAGGCGCTGGGCGGCCTCGATGATCTCGGCCCGCCTCCGATTCAGATTCAGGTGGTGGAGGGGCTCGAGGCCACGCTCCAGTCTCCGATTGGTGAGGTGCCCGTGGAAAAGATGGGCGAGCTCGAGGTCACCCGATTTGCCGAGGTGAACGTTTCGCCCGACGTGACGCCCGACGTGGAGTTCACCGCCCGCGCGCCGGTCGGTGACGTCGCCATCGAGAAGGTGGCTGACCTGTCGGAGGATCGGGTGCCCGATGATGGCCAGCGCACCCCCGTCGCCACGGGCCCTGTGGCCTGCCGGTACTGTCGCAACGTGCAGGCCACGGGCTCGATGTGTGATCGCTGCGGCATGAAGCTCCCGGTCGTCGCCGCCGCCCAGAACGATCTCATCGTCGGCAAGCTCATCAGCGACTTCGAGAGCAAGGTCCGGTGCCGTTCGTGCGGTGCCCCCAGTAAGGCGGGGGAACGTTGCGGTGACTGTGGGCGTGAAGTTCCGTACCCAGACGCTTGATGCTTTGGGCAGGGGTCGGTAAGGCGATCCCGCGCATGTCGACCGATCCCGTCCGAGCTGAGCACGACGCTGTTTTGACGTCCCTCTCGACGCGGGTGAGCACCATGCACTTCGCGCACGCCGCAGTGAGCATTCTCATCTCAGTCGCGCTGGCAGGCACCGCTGGCAAGTTCTGGTGGGACCACTGGGCCACCAACCCCGAGTGGGCGAGCGGGTTCTTCGGCCTCACGGCGCTCGCCCTGGCCTATGCCGGGCTCAGACTCGCTCTGGGCGCTCGCGCGAACGGCAAGGAACGGCTGCTGCTCACCCGGCTCCGTGCGCTCCGCAAGGAACTCGGCGTCGACGCACCTGCTTCTGTGACCCAAGCGGTCTCATGAATTCGCGCGCCGTCTGCGCGGTGATCATCGGGAACGAGGTGCTCACCGCGAAGGTGGTGGAGGCCAATGGCACGCTGCTGATTCGCCGGCTGCGCGAACGCGGCATCGAGCTCAACTCGGTGCACATGGTTCGCGATGAGATCGACGACCTGGTGGAGATCCTCGCGGCCTGCCGGCGGAAGACGAAGTTCGTCATCACCAGCGGCGGTGTCGGGCCCACGCATGACGATGTGACGGTGCGGGCGGTGGCGTTGACACTGCAGCGGCCGGTGGTGCGTTTGCCCGAGATGGAGGCGCGCATTCGCGGCTACTACGACGGGCGGGCGGTGCCGGTGGAGGCGCTGCGCATGGCGGAGGGGCCCGAAGGCAGCACGCTCATCCCCTGCGGTGACCTGCGGTTTCCGGTGCTGGAATGCAACGGGGTGTTCATGCTTCCGGGTGTGCCGCAGCTGTTCAAGGTGCAGCTCGAGGCGGTGTTGTCGAAGCTGCCGGGCATTCCGGGCGTGTTGCGGCAGCTGTACTTGTCGGTGGGCGAGGCTGAGATCGCCGCTGCGCTCGATGCGGTCGCTCGTTCGTGGCCTCATGTCGCGTTCGGCTCGTATCCGACGTGGGGCGAGAGCAGCGATCACCGGGTGCGGCTCACGATTGAGCACGCGTCGGGTGAGGTGGTGGATGGCGCGGTCGCCGCCCTCGAAGCAGCGCTCGGCTCGAGCGTCATCCGCAAAGGCTGAGTCTGCCAGCCCAGGCGACCAGGCCCGCTACCCGAGGGCCACGCCGATACGCTGACGGAGCCTGAAGAAGTCGTCGGTGATCGCGAAGGTCATCAGCTCTTTCAGATCCACCCGGCTCTGCACCGCCGCGGCGATGGCTTCCGGAGTCTCAGGCTTCGCCTGATTGCCCGGCACTTCTTCCTTCAGGATCAGGTTCAAGCCCGCCGTCGGATCGGCCGAGACCACCAGGCCTGCACGATCGGCCGCGAACATGAGCGCCTGCACGATGGGCTCGATGACCACTTTGGTGAGCGAGACCGCCGCCTGCGCCGGCTCTTCCAGCACGCGCAACGACTTGCGTGAGTACGCCCGCCGCAGCAGCTTGCTCTGCTCGTCACTGCGCCGCCCCAGCCCCTCGAAGGTCGGCTGGTGAATGCGCACCGAGTTGCCGAGCATGTCGGCCAGCTCTGCAGGCGCGAGCTTGCGAAGGATCGCCGCCTTGTCCGACAGGCCCATCGCCGCCCGCCCGTAGAGGAAACGCTGCTCGCGGATGTTGAAACGCCGCACCACGTCGGGCCCCAGGCACACGCCCAGCGGCTCGCTGGTCTCGAGGAACACGAGGCCGCGCTTGGCCTGGTAGACCTCGAACTCTTCGATGCCGAAGAGCGCAGTGACGGTCTGCAGCGCCTTGAACACGGCGTGATCGTTCTTGAGCCGATCGGCCTTGCGATCGACGCCCAGCCCCTCGAACTGAGGCGGGTAGAGCTTGACGAACTGATCGCCCACCGCGCGCAGCACGTCGACGATGGGGTGCCGCGCTGCGACCGGGTGCAGCGTCACCAGGTCAGAGGCCTGCAGCGAACCCTTCAGATCGTTGCTGAGCCGGTTGCGGCCTTCACCATAAAACGCGGCTTCGGTGTCGTTGGCCTGCTTCAAGAACACCAGCAGCGACGCCGCACAGAACGCCTTGTCGACCTGCCGCAGCGC
>JAYTAT010000953.1:0-2695 GCA_043737315.1 Archangium sp. | reverse complement strand
GCCAAACCGCGACGCGCTTCGATCAAAACGTGGGCAATGGCATCCTGGTCACCGGCACAGGCCAGCTGACGCTCACCGGCGTGCCTGACCTCACCGGGACCCCACGAATCAAAGCCCGCCCGCGGTGATGAATGGCACCGGCACCGTCACCGCGAATCAGAACAGGCTCGCGAACCTGGCGATGCAGCCCCAGGGTACGAACGTACCGCTCAGTGTCATCAACGGGCTGGTGGCCTGGAGAGCTCAAGGCAATGGCATGAACCTCGCTGCGGGCTCGAACGTGGCGATCCGCAACTGCGTCAGCGCGGGGAACATGTCGAACGGCGTGATGATCTCGCCCAACGGCACCAACGCGATCGCGACCATCAACCTCGGTGACGCGCCGCTGGGGCTCAATGTCTTCCGGGGCAACGCGGGGGCAGGCATCTGCCTGGGCAACTTCTTCAACCTCAACCTCACGCTCCTGGCCAAGGGTAATCGTTTCGGGCCCAGGTCCTGCGAGGTGCTCACCGCGCCCATCACCGTGCTGAACGCGAGCCGCGTGGGCTGCACCGGTGGCCTCGACGTCGGAGTCGAGGTGACGTTCAACAACAACCCGCAGCCGAACGTGCGTGCGACGCTGGAGGCTTGCCAGAACCTCTGAGCGGATTTCAGGTCTTGAGCGGGTGCGTGCCCACCCAGCGGTGGTCGCGCACCGGAGAACGGAGTTCCAGCTCGCAGGCCTTTGCGCCTTTTTGCATGCAGGTGGCCTGAACGATCAACACCTCGCAGCCCACGGTGTGCAGCGCCTCGTAGAGGATGCCTTCCTCGAGCGCGCAGTGGTGCGGCGTGGAGGTCGCTTCGTTGCCAGGCGGAAGCAAGATTGATCGCGCGGTCGGAGGTCTGCTCGCAGCGACCCGTGCGGGTGCCCCGCGAGTCAGCCTCGCCCGAGAGCCCGGGCCGTCACAGCGACAAGCCCAACGCCACCGCCAAGCTGACGGAGCTCTTCGCGCCGAACCGCTGAGGGGCGTTGGTCGGCGCCCAACGGAATCGCGCGGGACCAGGGAACTTTTCGCATACCCAGTGCGACTATCTCCGCATGATGATCAAAGGCGGCGTCGGCGGCAGTGCAGGAGCTTCGGCAGCAGCACGAGCCCGTGAGGCGCAAGTTCGCGCACAACAGGCAGCGGCCGCGGCAGCAGCCAAAGCGGCAATGGCAGCAGCGGCGAAGGAAGCAGTGGGGAAAGCCGGCCTGTCAGCGGGCTTGAGCGGCAAGGTCGATGGCTTCGAGCCCACCAAGCCGAAGGGCGTCGCTCTCTCGGCGGGGGCCAGCGCAGGCGTGTTCGTCGAGCAGCCTGCGAAGAAGCTCGACCTCGGCAAGATGACCTCTCACTACATGGCGACGGGCTTCGAGGAGACCGATCGCCAGCGCGCCACCGAGCTGACTCCGGGCGACGCGCGCAAGGAGCAGCAGCTCACCGCGGAGATCGAAGACCGCGAGAAGGCCAAGCTGAACGACCCGCTGGTGAAGGGCGTGGATGATCTGCAGGTGGGAGAGAAGATCCTCGACGCTGATCGCCGGGGTGTGAAGGCGCAGGTGCCCGGTGCGAAGATCGTGTCTGCCACGGTGGAGGAAGGTTGGAGCACCACCATCGAGCGCACCGCGGAGGATCAATACAAGGTGACCAACGCGAACGACCTCGGCGGCAAGGTGGCCGTGGGCGTCGAGGTGAAGGGCGTGGGGGTGACCGGCGAAGGCTCGGTCAACGGCGAAGGAAAGTCGGAGTACCTCTTCAAGTCGGCGGAAGACGCCAAGCGCGGCGCCGACATCTTGCGCAACGGGTCACGCAACGGCGACGACTCGAAGTTCTTGGAAGACCACCAGTCCTCCAGCGAGGGCATCTTCAAGGTGGGCACCACCGGAAGCGCGACCTTCCCGACTTCGGGCAAGGTGGTGCTGGGCACCAACATCGAGGCCAGGGGCGAGGTCGCCACCGCCATCAAGTACAACTACAAGATGAACGAAGATGGCTCCCCCGCGCGCGACGAGAAGGGCCAGCGGATCGTCGACAGCATGGAGTTCATCACCAAGACCACTGGCACCATCACCGGCAAGGGCGTGGTGAGCGTGCCTCCCGCGGTGTCCGTCGATACCGGTGACGTCACCTCGGGGCAGATCGAGATCGAGCAGAAGACGGTGATCAAGGTGCCGCCCAACGTGACGCCGGAGCAGCTCGCGGCGGATCCATCACTCGGCACGCCCGCCGGGAATCAGAACACCTCGGAGACCACCGTGAAGATCACCGGCGAGAGCCGCGAGTCGGGGTTGAACGAGGGCAAGAGCACGGTGCGAGAGCTCGAGACCAAGATCCGCTCGCTCCAGGCTGACGGGGCTGAAGTGAAGCCCACCATCGAGACGACCAGCCGCAGGTACGAGAAGCGCGGACAGCTCTACAACGGCAGCGTCGATATCGGGCCGGTCGGCGGCACGTACCAGCACGAGACCACCAAGACCTCGAAGCCGGTCGAGACGAAGGTCAACGTGCTGTCGAGTTCATAGGAGCGAGCGCGCTCGAGGACTTCCTTGAGGTGGGCGGTGCGCGTCACCCGCTCACCACGGCGCAGGTCGAGGTGAATGGCGTGGAAGCAGGTGAGGTGCAGCCCGCGCGGCGGCACCAACGCCACCAGCCGCATCACCAACGCGAGCGCCGTACCC
>JAYTAT010000952.1:0-2699 GCA_043737315.1 Archangium sp. | reverse complement strand
CCGATCACGATGGGCGCCTTGACCTGGCCTTTGCGCACCAGCTCGTTGAAGAGCAGGCCTGCCTTGTGACGCTCGCCGTAGCCCAGCCAGCAGATGCGCGCGGGCAGGCCCTGGAACTTCACCTTCTCGCCGGCCATCTCGAGCCAGCGCACCATGTGTTTTTTGTGCGGGAAGAGCGCCTTGAGCGCGTCGTCCGTCACCTTGATGTCGGCTGGATCACCCGAGAGCGCCACCCAGCGGAAAGGGCCTTCGCCGCGGCAGAACATCGGGCGGATGTACGCGGGCACGAAGCCGGGGAAGTCGTAGGCGTTCTGAACGCCGCCCTTCACCGCGCCGGCGCGCAGGTTGTTGCCGTAGTCGAACACGTGGCAACCCTGGTCCTTGAAGGCGATCATCGCGCGCACGTGCTCGGCCATCGAGCGGTGCGACCTCTCGACGTACTGCTTGGGGTCAGAGGTGCGCAGCGCCGTGGCCTGCTCGAGCGTCATGCCCGAGGGTATGTAGCCCGCGAGCGGATCGTGGGCGCTGGTCTGATCGGTGACGAGGTCGGGCTTGAAGCCGCGGCGCACCAGCTCGGGAAGCACCTCGGCGCAGTTGCCCACCACGCCGATCGAACGGGCCTGCTTGGCGTCTTTGGCGGCTTTGACCAGAGCGAGCGCTTCATCGAGATCCTTTGCGATCACGTCGAGATACTTCGTCTCGATGCGTCTGTGCGCCCGGGCGGGATCGACCTCGACGGCGAGCATCACGCCTCCGGCCATGGTGCACGCGAGCGGCTGGGCGCCTCCCATGCCGCCCAGGCCCCCGGTGAGCACCACGCGGCCCGCGAGATCTTCAGTGCCGAAGTGCGTGCGGCCCGCCTGCACGAAGGTCTCGTAGGTGCCCTGCAGAATCCCCTGCGTGCCGATGTAGATCCACGAGCCGGCCGTCATCTGGCCGTACATCATCAGGCCCTTCTTCTCGAGCTCGCGGAAGTGATCCCAGGTAGCCCACTGGCCCACCAGGTTCGAGTTGGCGATCAACACCCGCGGCGCATCGGCGTGCGACTTGAAGATGCCGACCGGCTTGCCCGACTGAACGAGCAGGGTCTCGTCGTCATTCAGGTTTCGTAAGGCAGCCACGATGCGATCGAAGCTCGGCCAGTCGCGGGCGGCCTTGCCGGTACCGCCGTAGACCACGAGATCCTGCGGGCGCTCGGCCACGTCGGGATCGAGGTTGTTCATCAGCATTCGCAAGGCCGCTTCTTGAACCCAGCCCTTGCACGACAATTCGGTTCCGCGCGGTGCGCGCACTTCACGAGGTCCACTCATGGCAGGAGGTATAGACCAGCGCTCCCACCCTCGGCTAAGGCCCATTGCATGACGCGGCAGATCGCGCTGGGTGCAGTCATCGCTTTCGCAGGTACCGTTCTGGCACTCTCGGTGTGGGAGCCGAAGGCACCTGTGGCCGTCGCCGCTCCGCCCGCTGCCGCCATTCCCGCGATGCCCTTGATGGAGAAGCCCACTCGAAGCGTGACCCTGCTGCGCGCCGACGGGGTGGGGCGGGCGATGCGGAACTTCGCGTTGCAGCCGGTGATGCAAGGGGTCGACGCGGGCGCTCCCGGGCCATGAAGTGGTGGCTCGCGGTGCTGATCTTCGCGAGCTGCGTGACCGCCCCGGTGCCGATGCCCACGCGGGCCGATGCGGGCACCGAAGTGACGCCCTCGCCCGTGGATGACCGGGCGGCCCTTCGAGCCCTGGTGCTGCGCTTCGTGATGGCGGCAGAAGCGGGGCGTTTCGAAGAGGTGCTCTCGTTGCTCTCCCGGCCGCTGCGTGAGCGCTACTCGGTCGAACTGCTCACGCGCGATTTCGGAACTGACCCGCTCGCGTCTGCGCGGTTGTCGCAGATCAAGTCGAAGCTGAGCTTGCCGTTCACCGAGACGAAAGAGACGGCCGCCCTCGAGTGGTCAGCGGGAAGAGCGCTGCGTCTGGTTCGTGAGACTGAAGGTTGGCGGATCGCAGCCCTGGAGTGACGAGTCAGGGTGAGGGCCCGCACTGCGCCTCGTACCGGGCTGCACGCTGAGCCGTCCACGCGCCCGCCTGGCCAGCAAAGTCACGAAACAACAACCGCTGCACCTCACATCGCGCCCTGGCACTCTCGAAGCTCGGATCCTTCGCGAGCCGCTCCTCGATCGCCTCGAGACTCTGCGAGCCCTTGTCCTTCGACAGCTCGGTATCGAGCACCATGAAGGCCGACTCGTCACCCATCTCAGCCCACGGAGGCAGCGTGCCGTCGACCCCGCGGCCGGGCGCACCCGATCGCGCGAACTGCACCCAATACGAGGCCATCGCACGAGCCAGCTTCACGCGGCCCGGCTCGTTCTCCTTCGAGTTGATGCCGAACGGGTCGAACTCACTGGCCACATCGTCGAACACGAAGCCGACCTCGAGACCATGTGCAGCGCCGAGCAGCTTCGGCAGATTCGCCACGAAGTACTTCGGCTCTTCATCCCAATCGAAGCGGTACGAAAACACGGGGGTGCCCGCCTTCCGCAGCGCGGCCGCAGGCAGATCCACCCCGATGACTCGCCACACATCGGCCACCAGGCGGGCGTCGCGTTCGTAGACAGCCTCGTCTTTGATGTGAATGCCCAGAAACCGCGTCGTGTACTTCGGGTTCATCAGCATGAAGAGCTTGTACTCATCGCGGTTGGTGCCGAG
>JAYTAT010000951.1:0-6707 GCA_043737315.1 Archangium sp. | reverse complement strand
CCCCTTCGGCGCTTGGCACTTCGTTGCGCCCGACCGCTTGCCACAGCGACCATACTGAAAGGAGCGCTCGCAGCGTTGCGCAGTCGCGATTCTTTGTGTGACTGCAGGCGTCTCCGGGAGAAGAATGAGTGTTCGGCGCGACGCTTCCTGCTTCGGGCTTCTCTGAGGGGCGACAGGCCTGAGCCAGGGCCTTCGAAGTCGCATTCCAGACCGCGGGCTCACGTCCGCCCGCCTCGAATCTCATCAGGTGTTCATCAACTCGGGCTCGACCCACGCCTTGCTGATGAACCCGAACAGAGCCCGCAACGAAAAAGCCCCGGGGTTATCGGGGCTTCTTCACTACATTCTGGAGCGGGAAAAGAGATTTGAACTCTCGACCCTCGCCTTGGCAAGGCGATGCTCTACCGCTGAGCTATTCCCGCGTATTCGATTGTCTTGAAGCGCTTTGATGCGACGGCGGAATAACCCGCTGCCTGACGAACGGTCAAGCGCTTTTCTGCTCTGTCTGTCCGCGCTGCCCAAGTCTGGCGAGGAACGCCTGAAAGTAGGCAGCCGCGCTCTGAGCGCTGAAGATGGTCGAAAGGTAGACCAGCACCTTCCCGACGACGTTGAAGTTCACGTCCCACCAGCCGACCAGCAGGAAGACGGGGTGGGTGTAGTGCACGCACAGCGCGATGATGCCGGCGAGCTGAAGCGCCGTCTTCCACTTGCCCTCCTGGCCCGCCGCAATGACCAGCCCTTCGCTGGCCGCCACCTGGCGCAGCCCGTTCACGATGAACTCGCGCGACAGCAAGATGATCACGATCCACGCGGGCACCCGGCCCAGGCGCACCATCATGATGAGCGCCGCCGCGACGATGAGCTTGTCGGCCATCGGGTCGAGCAGCTTGCCGGTGACGGTGATCATGTTCCAGCGCCGGGCCAGGAAGCCGTCGACCACGTCGGTGATCGCCGCGATCGTGAACACCGAGGCCGCCATCACCGAGAACCACGGATCCCCGTCGTAGAGCAGCCACACGAAGAGCGGGATCATGAAGATCCGCGCCAGCGTCAGCATGTTGGGGAAATTCCAGAACTCCCGCAGCAACACCGAAGGCGGGCGATCGCGACGGGCGGCCGTCTTCGCCTCCTTACGCGCGACCTTCTCGTCCTTGCGGCGCAGCTTCTCTTCACGCTTCTTGAGCCGCGCTTCGTGCTGAAGCTTCTGCTTCGTCTCGCGCTCAGTGGTCATCAGCGACCCTCAGCAGGCGTTCCCAGCAGGGCGTAGCCCTCGCCGGTGAGCTCCACGGCGCCGCGGCCGCCAAAGCCCACCAGCCGCGGCGTGACCCTGCCGAACCAACCGACCACGCGGTGGAGCGGCACCACCATCGGCGCCCCCAGGGGAATGGGCATCGCCCGCAGCGAGCCATCGAGTTGCAGCAACACCTTGCCGTTGCCCTTGAGGTGGGCCAACTCGAGCGACTGGCCCTCGGCGGTGAGCCGGCCGTTCTCGAAGAAGATGGCCTCCTCGAAGGCGAACACCATCTCTTCACGAAGGTACGCGCCGTCATCGTCGATGCCCACGCCGTTCTGATCCGTGAGATCCACCGAGTGAAACTTCGAGCGCCCAGGCTCGAGATACAGCACGCCGTTTCCGCTCACGCGCTGCAGCTGGGCCGCACCGGTCCCGAACGGCTCTTGCGACGGGCGGCCGCGGCGCCGGCGATTTTCGGGCGTCACCTGAACGTTGCCCACGATCGCCACCAGGCCGAGCATGCGCACCATCATTTCGCCGGCGACCGTCACGGCCAGCCCGTCAGTGCTGATGTGAAAGGGGCCGGCAGAGGGCTCCTGCACCCATGAGCCTGACGCACCCAGGTCGACCAGTCGCTGCGGGGTCATCGGCGCATACCCGGCCGGAGCGGCCAGCGGCGTGGGCGCTTCCTGCGGCTCCTCGACGGTGATGTTGAGCGGCGCCGAAGCCGCAGGGAAGGGCAGATCGAGCGCCGCCTCACTCATTTGATCTTGCGGAGCGGACCACTGCTCTTCGACCGGCGCTTCCGGGGTCGGCTCCACGCCGGTGACCTGCTCCGTCGCCCACTGCGGCTCGGGCAGCGGCTGAACCGCGCCCGTGGCCCATGACTCGTCATCGGGCGTGGTGGGCAGCGGTGCTTCCGCGGCTGCCCACGAGGCGTCATCGGCCGCAGGTGCCGCCACTTCAGCAGCCGGAGCGGCCGCCCACGAAGCGTCGTCGGCAGCGGGCGCGATCTCTTCGACAGCCGGAGCGGCGTTCGCCCACGAAGCGTCGTCGGCCGCAGGTGCGGTCTCTTCAGAGGCTGGAACGGTCGACCCCGAAGCGTCATCTGCAGCAGGCGCCGGCACTTCGGCGTCAACAGCAGGTGCGGCTTCTTCGGCCACTGCGCCCCACGAGGCGTCTTCAGCCACGGGCAACTGCTCCTCGAGCGGCGGTGCGTCGGCCCAGGAACCGTCTTCAGCAAAAGGCTGCTCCGGGGGCGGCGCTTCCTGCGTCACCCACTCCGTGGCGGCCTCCTGCGGCGGCGCTTCAGACCAGCGCGCGTCGGTGGCACCCAGCGGATTTTGCGCGGGCGCGGCTTCTTCCACGGGGGGGAGCGGTACATCGCTCACCGATTCAGTCACCCAGCCACCCGAGTCAGTCGGCACGGTCTGTTCGCGGCCTGCTTCGTTGGCCTCCATCGTCAGCCAGGAAGGTGCCGAAGAGGCGGGCGGCGCGGCCTGTTCTTCTTCAGGCATCGGCTCGATTTCCGCGTCGAGCACCGGCATCTCTTCGACCGGCGGGGGCACGTTCTGCAGCGAGGCTTCGGGCGGGCCTTCATCATCGGCGAAGCGCATCTCCTGCGCCGTGTCTTCGTCAGGACGCCTGAGCTGCGCGCCCCAATCGGAGTTGAGCGCCGCCGCCGCCTCGGGCGCCACGTTCACTTCTTCCGGTACCACGTACGCGTCGGAGGGCAGTTCTTCGTCGCTCATCACCTCGATGGTCTCTTCTTCGACCTTCGGCGGCCGGGGAGGCGCGACGGGCGCGGGCCGGGGTGCGGACGGCGCGGGATCGCCTCCGATCACCACGCTCAACGGCGCCTGCCGGGCGACGGGCGCGTGCATGCCCGAAGGTGTGGCCTGAGCAGCGATCGCGCGCGACATCTTCTCGGCCATCGGCTCAGAGCCGGCGAGCTCGAAGTGCTCCTTGGCCTTCACGTAGCTGCCCTGCTGCGCCAGGGCGAGGCCCAGATAATTGTGCGCCTTTTTGTGGGTGGGTTCGAGATCGGTGGCGGTCTCGAATTCCTTCACGCAGCGCTCGAGGTTGTTGGTCTTCAAATACACGAGCCCCAGGTTCACCCGCAGCGTCGCGTCGGTGGGGTTCTCGTTGACCAGCCGCTCGTAGACCTCGGAGGCCTGATCGAAGAGCCCCAGCTTGAAGTAGGCCAGCCCGAGCAGGTTTTGCGCCTTCTCGTTTCTGGGCGCCAGGCCGTGCGCCTTCTCGAGGTGTTCACGTGCCTCGACGATCTTGCCTGACGCCAACAGCTCGCCGCCTTTGTAGAGCGCGCCGAGAAACTCTTCCTCGACGGCTGGATCTCGTCCCCTCGCACTGGTGGGCATCGGTGTCCGTTGTCTAATGGGCGCTAGCGCTCGTCGCCCTTCGCGACCTGCGCCTGCGTCTTGTATTGAAAGTAGAGCGAGATCACCTTGCGCACGTACGCCTGGGTCTCTGCGTACGGAGGCACCTGCCCCCCGTACTTCTTCACTGCTTCAGGGCCCGCGTTGTAGGCGGCCACCATCTTCACCATGTCGCCGTCGAACTCGTTGGCCAGCACACGCAGGTAGCGCACGCCGCCTTCGATGTTGTCCTTCGGATCGAAGATGTCTTTCACGTACATCTCTCGCGCGGTGCCGGGCATCAGCTGCATCAAGCCCGAAGCGCCCACCACCGAGATCGCGTTGGGATCGAAGGCCGATTCTGCGTGCATCACCGCTCGCACGAGCGCGGGCGGCATCTTGTAACGAACCGCCGCTTCGTCGATGTACTCGTCGAACTCGCCCAGCGAGATGCGGGTCCGCATGCTGATGCGCGAGGGAGCGTCGGGGCTGGGGGCGGGGCGAAACTCGCCTTCGACCTTGCGCGCTTGCCTCGCCTGCGCGCCCCTGGGCGGCACGTTCGTGTAGACGATGGTGCCGTCCTTCTCGACGTACTTGTAGATGCCGCCGGCAAACGTCACCGTCGACAGAACAAGGGCGAGGAAAATGGCAGGCTTGAAAGGCATCGTTGAGGTGGGACACTACCGCTGATCGGGCGGCCCCCGCAAAGAACTGACCAGACCGTGAAGTCCTTCCGATGCCTGTTCGGGAACGTTTCTCCATTCGGCGCGGGGCGGTGCTTAAAGAACCGCCATGGTTCGTGAATTCGACTTCCTCGTCCTCGGTGGCGGCGTCGCCGGGCTCAGCTTCGCCCTGGAAGCCTCTGGGTCCGGCACCGTGGCGGTGCTCACCAAACGCAGCCGAGCCGAAGGAAACACGGTCTACGCGCAGGGCGGAATCGCGGCGGTGCTCTCGCCCGAAGACAGCTTCGCCAAACACGTCGATGACACCATGATCGCGGGCGCAGGCTTGAACCGGCGCGACATCGTCGACATCTGCGTGCGCGAAGGGCCCGATCGCCTCAAGGCCCTGGTCGCGCTCGGCGCGCAGTTCGACAGACGCGACAACGGCGAGTTCGACCTCACCCGCGAAGGGGGTCACAGCAAACGGCGCATCGTTCATTCAGGTGACATCACCGGGCGCGAAGTGCAGCGCGCGCTGCTCGCAGCCTGTGACGAGACGGGAAAGATTCAGCACTTCCAGGACGCCACGGCGATCGATCTCATCCTCGACCCCGCTGCGCCCCGGGGGCAGGGCCGCGCGCTGGGTTGCTACGTGCTGCGCGACGATGGGGTGATCGACACGTTCCTCGGCAAGGTCACGGTGCTGGCCACCGGAGGCGCGGGCAAGGTCTACCTCTACACCTCGAACCCCGACGTCGCGACGGGCGACGGGGTGGCGATGGCGTACCGGGCGGGCGCGAAGATCGCGAACATGGAGTTCTACCAGTTCCACCCCACCTGCCTGTTTCACCCCGACGCCAAGAGCTTTCTCATCAGCGAAGCGCTGCGCGGAGAAGGGGGCCGGCTGCGGGTGAAGTCGACGGGTGAACGTTTCATGAAGCGCTACGACGAGCGGCAGGAGCTCGCGCCGCGCGACATCGTGGCCCGCGCGATCGACTCCGAGATCAAACGCACCGGTGACGAGTGCGTGCACCTCGACATGACCCACCTGGGCAAGTCGTTCCTGGTCGAACGTTTCCCCAACATCTACGCGACGTGCCGCGAGTTCGGCATCGACATGGCCGTGCAGCCCATTCCCGTGGTGCCTGCGGCGCACTTCATGTGCGGCGGCGTGGTGACCGACGAGTTCGGCCGCACCTCGGTGCCCGGGTTGTTCGCGGTGGGCGAGGTGAGCTGCACCGGGTTGCACGGCGCCAACCGGCTCGCGTCGAACTCGCTGCTCGAGGGCCTGGTGTTCGGGCATCGCGCGGTCAAAAAGTGCGCCGAAGAGGTGAAGACGGTCAGCGTCTCGAAGCAGAACGTGCGCGAGTGGGACCCCGGTCACGCGGTGACCTCCGATGAGCGCGTGGTGGTCAGCCAGAACTGGGACGAGATTCGCCGGTTGATGTGGAACTTCGTGGGCATCGTGCGCACGGGCAAGCGGCTGGCGCGTGCCCGGCGCCGCCTCGACATGCTGCGCGAAGAGATTCGCCAGTATTACTGGGACTACCAGGTGACGCGCGACGTGATCGAGCTGCGCAACATCGCCGACGTGGCGCACTTGATCGTCGATTGCGCCACCCGCCGCAAAGAGAGCCGCGGGCTGCACTACACCCTCGACTACCTCGCGGCCGACGATCACAACTGGCTGACCGACACGGTCGTGCAGCGAGACGTATGAGCCTCAAACGCGTCTGCGTCTTTTGCGGATCGAAGACGGGTGATTCACCTGTCTTCCTCGAGGCGGCGGCGGCTTTCGGGCGCGCGTTGGCCGCAAACAAGCTCGACCTCGTCTACGGCGGGGCGCACCACGGCTTGATGGGCGCGGTCGCCAGCGCGGTGATCGAAGGGGGAGGGCACGTCATCGGCGTGGTGCCTCGCGGGTTGTCGCGCCAGGAGTTCGCGCACCCGAAGCTCTCGGAGCACCACCTCGTCGACGACATGTATTCGCGCAAGGCGCTGATGGCCCAGAAGGCCGATGCCTTCGTCGCGTTACCCGGCGGCTTCGGCACCATGGATGAGCTCTTCGACATGCTGAGCGCCGCGCAGGTGGGGCTGCACCACAAGCCCATCGGTCTGCTCGACCTCGATGGTTTCTACGCGCCGATGCTGGCGTGGATCAGCCAGGCATTCGCACGCGGCTTCATTTCGCCCGGCTTGAAAGACCTGCTGTTGGTGCGCAGCGAACCCACCGAGCTGGTCGCAGCGCTCTTGTCGCACCAGCCGCCGCCTTCTGAGCTGCGTTGGCTCAAGGACTGACTGGGCTGGCCGAAGCGTCGCTGGCGAGCGAACCCGAAGCGCTGCGGGCGCAAACCAAAACGGCGCGCCGTCATTTTCGTCTCGTGGATCCCCATCGAGTCCTGGATCCACGGGGCGACTTCTCTTTCCCGTACGCTT
>JAYTAT010000950.1:0-16340 GCA_043737315.1 Archangium sp. | reverse complement strand
ACCAGCAGCGCGATTTTCACTTCGTGAAAGGTCCCGTATTCGCCAACATCATCCTGGCCGACGAAATCAACCGAACTCCACCCAAAACGCAGGCGGCTTTGCTGGAGTCGATGCAGGAATACTCGGTTACGGCTGCCGGGCAGCGTTATCTGCTGCCGCGCCCGTTTTTCGTGCTGGCCACCCAAAATCCCATCGAGCAGGAAGGCACCTACCCGCTGCCCGAAGCGCAGCTCGACCGCTTCATGTTCCGGGTGATCGTGCCCCCGGTCGGCGCGAAGACGATGGCCACCATCCTCACCTCGCGTTTTCGCGGTCAGCCGCCACAACTCTCCCCGGTGATCGATGGCCCCGGCCTGGCCACCTTGTTCGCGCTGGTCGATCGGGTGCATCTCCCCATGCCCGTCGCCGAATTCATCGGGCGGCTCGTCGAGGCCACGCACCCCAGCAGCGCCAGTGCGCCTGACTCGGTGAAACGCTTCGTGCGCTACGGCGCTTCACCCCGCGCTGCGCTCGCCCTCGCCGCGTCGGCCCGCGCGTGGGCACTCGCCAAAGGCAAACCGAACGTGGGGTTCGACGAGGTCAAAGACATGGCAACCGCAGTGCTCAATCACCGCCTGGTGCTCTCGTACGAAGCGGGCCTCGAGCGGGTGAGCGCCGCGAACGTCGCTGAACAGCTGCTCGCCGCCGTGCCCGAGGTGCCGCGTGGTTGAGAGCTTCTTGCTCGCCGCGCTGCTCGCGGTCACCCAGGACGTGCCGGGCAACGCCGACGAATTCGGAGCCGACGCGTCGTCATCGGTCGCCGTGCCAGCCGAGCGTGACGAAGACCCCAACAGCGGCGTGGTCTCGCTGCTCGACTATCAAGTGGCCCAGGTCAGCCGCATCGACGTCGCCAGCGGCCGCACCAGGGTCTCCGTCGAGTCGAACGCGCCTTCGCCCCGCTCAGGCAGCTTTCCGGTGCGCTTCTTCATCGACAACACCTCGGGCCAAAACCAGGTGCTCACGCTCTCCATTCGCAGCTCAGTCTCGGCCGGCGTGCACTCGGTGGTGCGCAGCGTCGAGGTCAATGCGGGTGAACGCCGCACCGTCAACGTGCCGGTGCCCAGCGAGATGCGCTCCGGCACGGTGCGCGCCGATGGGCCGGGCATCTCGCAAGACGCCAACGCGTCGATGTACTTTCAGGCCACCTACGAACCGCAGCGCGTGGTGCTCACCATCTCGAGGCCCGAGCAGTTCGAGACGTACGTGGGCAAGGCGCCGCGGTACTCCGCCGCCAACGTGCAGGTGCACGCCATTCCCCCTGCGGAAGCACCGGGCGAGCTCGCCTCGTACCTGGGCTACGACGCGATCGTGGTGCCCGACAGCGCCATCCTCGACACGCTCGAAGAATCGCAACGCCGCGCGCTCGAGGCCTACGTCGTGACCGGTGGTCACCTGCTCATCGGCGGCGTGGTGCGCAGCGCGGCGATGTTCCCGTTGCTCAAAGACATCCGTCCCGGCACCTCGCGTTACGGCTTCGGCAAGTTGCTGGTCACCACCGGGCCGCCCACCAAAGACCTCGACATCTTCCGCGACACCTTGCCAGTCAGCCCTCATGGTGCGCTCTTCGAACACGAGCGGCGCCACGACACGAACGCGAAGAAAGATCTGATGCTCCCTCAGGCCACTGCGCCCTTGGGCCGTTTCTTGTTCATCATCACGCTCTTCACCCTGGCGATCGGGCCCGGCAGCGTGTGGGTCGCCCGGCGTCGCGGGCCTGCGGCGCTGCTGGTGACCATTCCGGGCACCGCGGTGATCACCTGCGCGCTCATCATCGGCTACTCCGTGATCGCCGACGGCTTTACCGTCCACACCTCGTCGTATGGCTTCACGCTGCTCGACAGCCGGCAGCACCGGGCCATCACCCACGGCGTCACCGCGTACTACGCCAACCTCGCGCCTTCGAAAGCCACGCTGGGGCCCGGCACCATGCTGGTCGCGCCCTTCGAGGATCGCCGTGACAGGTACGTGGCCGATCTCACCTGGAAAGATGGCCTCAGCCTCGGCGGTGACTTCGTGCCGTCACGCACCTATCGCGAGTGGGGCTTCATCTCGGTGGAGCCGACGCGCGCCCGCGTGGTGGTGAAACGAAAGGGCGAGACCTGGGTCGCACAGAACGCACTGGGCGTGCGCGTGGATCGTGTGCTGGTCAACGTCGATGGCCTCTTCTTTACCGGGGGCCCCATTCGAGAGGGCGGCGAAGAGGTACTGGTCGCCGGAAACAGGCTCACCTACTCCGGCAGCATCACCGCCAATCGCTTCAGCAGCGACGTGACGGAAACGGTGGGCAGCCGCGAGCTGCAGCCCCACGAGTTCCTCGCGAAGATCACCGGCGCGTCACTCGTGCCCACGGGCGGCATCGCAGCCAATTTGAACGACGCGGAGCACTGGGTGCGAGGGGAATTCGAAGAATGAGTGCGCTCCTCGAAGTGAAGGGTCTGACCCGCTACTACGGCGCGCTCAAGGCGGTCGACGACATCACCTTCTCGCTGCCCGAAGGCACCATCCTCGGTTTCATCGGGCCCAACGGCGCGGGCAAGTCGACCACCATGCGCATCATCGCCACGCTCGATGTGCCCACCAGCGGTGAGGTGCTGCTTTATGGCAAGTCGCTCGTCGCCCGGCCTGATCAGGCGCGGCCCCTGCTCGGCTACATGCCCGACCGGTACGGCACCTACGACGACATGACCGTCTTCGAGTTCCTCGACTTCTTCGCGCGCGCGTACCGGCTGCGGGGCAACGAGCGGAAGGCCCGGGTCGACTCGGTGATGGACTTCACCGGGCTCATGCCGCTCAAAGACAAGCTCACCTCCGAGCTGTCGAAGGGCATGAAGCAGCGCGTGGCGCTGGGCCGCACGCTGCTCCACGACCCCAAGCTGCTCATTCTCGACGAACCCGCCGACGGTCTTGATCCCCGCGCTCGCATCGAGCTGCGTGAGCTGCTGCGCGCGCTCGCCTCGCAAGGCAAGGCGGTGCTGATCTCGAGCCACATCCTCACCGAGCTCTCCGAGATCTGTGACACCTGCGCGATCATCGAACAAGGCCAGCTGCTCGCCACCGGCACCGTGCAGGAGGTGCTCTCCCGCACCTCGAACGCCGCCGCTTTCAGCGAGGTCGAGCTCACCCTGTGGGCCGGCGCGGGCGTACCGCTGGTAGAGATCGGCAAGAAGACCGAGCGGCTCCTGCTCGAGCAGCCGCTGGTCACCAACGTGTCCGTGCTCAACAACGCGGTTCGTTTTCGCCTCGAGCTCGCGGTGGGCGCCACGCCTGCTTCGGGCTGGGTCGAAGAGGCGAGCGTGCGCGTGCTCAAGGTGCTGGTGAACGCCGAGATCCCCGTCACCAGCTTCCGCGCGCGTGAACACGATCTCGAAGACGCGTTCATGTCGGTCACGAAGGGCAGGGTGCAGTGAGCGCTCAGGCCGTCAGCGCTGAGCGGCCGCGCGAGCCCGACGCCTTCGACCGGTTCGCAGAGCAGCTCGCTGATCGCATCAACCCCATCGTGGTCAAGGAGGTCCGTCAGGGGCTGCGCACCCGGGTGTTCTGGATCTTCTTCTCGCTGATGCTGGTGGCCTGTCTGTTCATCTCGCTCTTTGCCTTCGCGGCGAGCGAGGGCAGCGGCGACCAGATGGGCCAGGCGACCTTCATCGCGTACTCCGTGTGCCTGGGCTTCGTGCAGTTCTTCGTGATCCCCTACGCCGCGTATCGCTCGATGGCGCGCGAGGCAGAAGACGAGACCTGGGTGCTGCTCACGCTCACCGGCATCGGGCCGCGCCGCATTCTCGCGGGCAAGCTCGGCAGCTCCGTGCTCCAGGGTGTTCTCTACGCCTCGGCCGCCACGCCCTTCCTGCTCTTCTCGTATTTCCTCAACGGCATCGACCTGCCCACCATCATGGCGGGGGTGGTGATCTCGATGGGGTACCAGGTCTTCCTGGTCTCGGTGTCCGTCAGCCTCGCCACCCTCGCGGAATCGCGGCTGGTGCGCTCGCTGCTCCACTTCGTGCTGCTCGGCGTGCTGTTGCAGGGCCTGGGCTTCGGCATCGGCGGCGCGGTGTGGATCGGCGAGTTCGCGCAGAAGATGACCTCGACGGCGGCGTTCTGGCTCACCTTACTTTCGGTGTTGTTCGGCATGGTCACCACGGGGTTGCTCTTGTTCGAGTCGGCCGCGGCGCGCCTGTCACTGGCGACCGAGGACTACGCCCGCGGTCCGCGCGTCGTGTATGCGCTTCAGTTCATCGGCGCGGCGCTGCTGTTCGTGTGGGGCTGGGTCATCAGCGGTGAGGCCGAGGTGCTCACCACCGGCTGCGTGACGCTTTCGGTGTACGCGACGCTGGTCGGTCTCTTCGTCGAGAGCGATCGCGACGGCATGGCGAAGCTGCACTGGGTCACCGGCGGGCGCTACTCGCTGCTCAAGCCTGGTGGGTTGCGGGGCTTCGTGCTGGTCATCTCGTTGCTGATGGTGATGGCCGGGGCCTTCTTTGGCCTGGCGCTGGGCGAGGGCAAGCTGGCCATGGGCGCGATGCTGGTGCTGCTGGCCGCGCCCGCCTTCGCGCTCATGATGCTCTCCTTGCCGCTGGTGGTAGCGAGGTGGATTCCGCACCCGCCCTGGCAGACGCCCGCGATGATCCGGCTCGTCTTCCTGGGGCTCCTCGTCTTGATGACGGGTGTGCCTCCGCTCATCGGGGAAATCGTGTCCGATGCTGGCGATCTCTTCCTCAACGCGCTCAACCCGGTGATCGGCCTCATCAACATCGAGCGGCAAGCCGACGACGCGATGCCGTTGGTGCTGCTGGTGTGGGGCATCGCGGTGGCCCTCGGGCTCTCTGCTTTCTTCTCGCTGCGGGCGCGCGACACAGAGTGGCTGGCGTGAGCTTTTTTTCCGTCAGTGAGCGCTTGGTGGATTCGGTGGGGCCCATCGTGGTCAAGGAGGTTCGCCAGGGACTCCGCGCGAAGGTCTTCGCCATCTGCTTTGGCTCGTTGCTGGTGGTGTGTCTGTCGATGGCCCTGGTCGCCGTGGCGCAGGCGTCTGAAGAGGCGGGCGATGCCTTCGGAAAGGAATTCTTCGGCGGCTACCTCACCGCGCTCGGCGCAGTGACGTTCTTCGTCATTCCCTTCGTCGCGTTCCGCTCGATGGTGCGCGAGCTCGAAGACGAGACCTGGGTGTTGCTCACGCTCACCGGCCTCGGCGCGACCAGCATCATTCGCGGCAAGTGGGTCAGCGCGATGTCGCAGGCGCTGTTGTTCGGTTCGGCCTGTGCGCCGTTCGTGCTCTTCTGCTACTTCCTCAACGGCGTCGACATCGTGCAGGTGGTGACCGCGCTGGTGCTCACCGCGGGCTGGAGCGCGCTGCTCACTTCCGTCGGAGTGGCCGTCGCGACGCAGGCGCGAAGCAAGCTGGGCCGAACGTTCGCCCACTTCGTCGTCCTGGGTCTGCTGGGAACGGGCACCATGGCGGGCATCACCTTCGCGTGGGTGATTGCGGAACAAATCAATCGCCTGTTCACCAATGACGCCTTCCGCAAGCTTGCGATCGGCGGAGGGGTGTTCAGCTGGGCCTTGACCTGGCTGATGCTCGAGAGCGCGGCCGCCGGGCTGGCGCTTCCTTCAGAGGCCGCCTCGCGCGGGCCGCGCATCGCCTACGTCGTCATTGGGCTGCTCGCGCTGGCTTTCGGGCTGGTGACCTTCGTGCTCGTCGAGGGCCGGCCCCCCAACGCGGTCGCAGGGCAGGTGCTCACCAGCTTCTTCTTCACCATCGCGGGCGCCTTCTGCATCTCTGAGGCAGATGGCTGGCCTCGTCAGGCCGCCGTGGGCTTCTGGCTCAAGCCCGGCGGCGCGCGCAGCTTCTGGTTGGCCCTCTTGCTGCTCTCGCTCTCTGCCCTCATGTGGGGCCTGCTCATCATCGGCCACACGGAGACCGACTCGATCAAACGCGCTCTTCGCGGCACGCTCGCCGCCTTCGCGTTTCCCACCCTCTATCTCTCGCTGGGCGTGTTGCTGGGCCGGCTCACACCGCTGCGGCACCTGGCAGAGCCGGTGGCCACCCGGGTGGGCTTCATGCTCTCGATCGTCGTGGGCGTCGTCGGTTCGATCGCGCTCTCGCTCGCGTTCGATGGCAGGCCTGACGGCAAGGTGATGAACGTGCTCAACCCGCTGGTGGGGTTGCTCCACTTCATCGAAGGCTCGGGTGCCGAGTTCGACTCAGGCCTCGTGCTCCTGGGCGCCCTCACCGCGATGGCCGTCTTCCTGGCCTCGGTGGTGTTGCACGAGCGCGACGAGGTGCGCTCGTCATGACGGTGAGGCTCGATCAGGGCGTCGTAGAGCGCGCAGCGGCGGGCTGCTCGCTGCGCCTTCCCCGCGGGCCTCATCGCGGCAAGCTGGGCGAGGTGCGCGCGTCGTCGGTGGGCAGCAGCCTCGAGCTGCACGACTTCCGGCAGTACTCCCCGGGTGACGATCTCCGGCAGATCGACTGGAACGCAGTCGCGCGCACCGGCGAGCTGTACCTGCGCGTACGCCAGGACGAGGTGAGCCCGCGGGTCGAGGTGCTGGTCGACGGCTCGGCGTCGATCGCCATCTCTGATGAGAAGGCGGCGCGGGTCAGAGAAGTGGCGGCCTGGGTCTGCGCGCTGGCCCGGCGCGGGGGCCTCGACCCCGTGGTCATCGCCACCGGGAGCACCGCGCGGAAGGCGGGTGGGCCCGCCACGCGCGCCCTGCTCGAGGCGCTCGAGTTCGATGGCCGTGAGCCCTTCGACGCCGCGCTTCGCCGTGCCCCGCCGCTGCGCCCCTGTGGTTTGCGTGTGGTGGTCAGTGACTTTCTCTTCGAGTCGCCGCCAGAGCCATTCGCCGAGAGGCTCGCCCGGGGTGCGTCGGGCCTGGCCCTGGTGCAGGTGCTCGACGCGGAAGACCTCGACCCATCGGGTGGTGCAGGCGCGCGCCTCACCGATTCAGAATCGGGTGAAGTGCTCGAGCGCATTCTCACGCCCGGCGTGGTGGATCAGTATCTTGCAAGGCTCAGCGCGCACGTCTCTTTGTGGCAAGGCGCAGCGCGGCGGGTGCGGGCGAGCTGGAGCCAGGCCTCGGCCGAGTTCACTCTCGACGCGTTGGCCCGGCGCGAGCTGAACGAACTCGTGGAGGTCGCATGACGCGCGACCGTCTCTTCCGCGGGGCAGAGGGCTGCCCATGACCCTCGGCTTCCCCCTGGGCCTGCTCGCGCTGGCCGCCGTGCCCGCACTCCTCGCAGCCTATTTCCTGCGCCGCCGCCAACCGCCACGCACGGTCTCGGCGCTGTTCCTCTGGCGCACGCCCGATCAACGCGCCGAAGCCGGGCCGCGCCTCGACCGGTTCTCCCGCGAGAGCTCGCTGGCGCTCGAGTGCCTCGCGGTGCTCTTCGCCGCGCTCTTCCTGGCCGACGTGCGCTGCGGCGAGTCGGCGAACCAGCAGCACGTGGTGATCATTCTCGACGGCAGCCTCTCCATGAACGCGCGCGTCGGCGGCAGCACGGCGACTGAACGCGCGAAGACCGAGATCGCTCGCATCGCCCGGCAGGAAAACGCGGGTCTCCTCACGCTCATCGAGACCGGCGTGAAACCCACCCTGATCGCCGGCCCGCAACAGGAGCGTGACCGCGCCCTCTCCGCGCTCGAACGCTGGGCTCCCGCCCAACCCGCACACGACATCACGCCTGCGTTGACGCTGGCGCGCGAGCTCTTGGGCGCGGGTGAACACCGCCTCTTCTTTCTGACCGACGGGCCGGTCGCAGAGGCCGTCGCCATCCCGTCACAGGTCGAAGGCCGGTCGGTCGGCCAGCAGGCAAACAACCTCGCCTTCCTCTCTGCACAGCGCCGCGACGAAGACGGCAAGGCGCAGGTCACCGTGCGCGTGGGCAACTTCAGCGACGTGCCCCAGAACGTCGAGGTGCGCTTCAACGCCACCGACGATGCGCCGCAGAAGCAGCAGGTGAAACTTCAGCCTTCCGGTACCGCGGTGCTGCGCGTGGGCATGAAGACCTCGCAGCCCATCACGGTGACGCTGCCTGACGACGCGCTCAGTGAAGACGGGCAGCTCACCCTGCTGCCTTCCCCGCTGGCCGACGTGACGGTGAGCCTGCTCGAGGGCATCGACCTCGCGGGCCAGCAGGCGCTGCGGCGGTTTCTCTCTGTCGCTCCGGGTGTGAAGGTCACCGTGCCGTCATTGCTCACCTTCGGCCCTCCCGGCAGCACCGCGGGCGTGACGCTGGGTGCGAAGCCGCCGCTCAAGTCGTTCGTGGGGCCCTTCTTCGCGCAGAAAGGCAACGCGCTGCTCGATGACCTTCAGCTCGGCGGCGTGGTGTGGACGGCCGGTGAGAACCCCCCGGGGCGGGTGCTGATGAGCGCAGGTGAGGTGGTGCTGATCAGTGAAGAAGACGACGGCGTGGTGCACTTGAACCTCGACATCGGCCGCAGCAACGTTCAGCGCACGGTCGCCTGGCCGGTGCTGCTGAGCAACGTGGTGCGGCAGAGCCGGCTCTCGACACCTGGCTTTCCGCGCAAGCACCTCATGCTGGGGGAAGACACCCCCCTGGTGGCCAGCCCCGGCTCGACCTGGGAATTGATCGCCCCTGACGGTCAGTCGCGTCACGTCATGGGCAGTGGAGTGCTGACCTTGCCGCCGCTCAATGCGCCGGGCCGCTGGCAGCTCGAGAAAGATGGCAAGCCGTTCGACGCGCTGGTGGTGCTGCCGCTCGATCCCGCCGAGTCGGATCTGCGCAGCCGTGGTGCGTGGGAAATGATTCCGAAAGAGCCGCAGGCCTTTGCTTCATTCGCGACCGCGCACCCGCGCCCGTGGTGGCCGATTCTGGTGGTGCTCGCGCTGGTGCTGCTCGACTTCTGGCTCACCGCCGCACCCCGAAGGAAAGAGGCGACCACGTGAGCGCACCTCTCGGGGGCATCGGCCCATGAACCTGGTCGCTCCTCAGGCGCTGCTGCTGCTCTTGCCGCTGGGCCTGTTCCTCTTTTTCACCGCGCGCATCCACGGCCCGCCGATGTGGCTGCGCGTGGCGTTGGTGTCGTTGCTGGTGCTTGCACTGGCCAGGCCCGAGTTTCGGCTGCGCAGCGCAGGCAGCGACGTGGTGGTGATCGTCGACCGTTCACGCTCGATGCCGCCTCGGGGTGAAGCGAGCGCTGAAGAATTGATAAGACTGCTCGAGCCGCAGCGCCGGCCGGGCGATCGCCTGGGCGTCGTCTCGTTCGGGCGCGACCCTCGCATCGAGATGACGCTCTCCACTGACGGGCGCTTCCCCGGCTTCAATGCGGCCATCGACGGAGAAGCGAGCAACCTCTCCGCCGCTCTCGACGCCGCAGGCGAGCTCATCCCTGCCGAACGAAGCGGGCGCGTGCTGGTGCTCTCCGACGGCCGTGCGACCGGTCTCGATGCGCGCGCCGCGGCCCGACGGCTGACCTCTCGCGGCATTCCCGTCGACGTGCGCTTCATCGGCCGTGAAGACGTGTCGATGGACGTGGCGGTCACGTCACTCGTGGTGCCGCCCACCGTCGCCGCGAAGGAACCCTTTCTGCTCACCGCAACGCTCAAGGCCACCGCGCCCGCGAAGACCCGCCTCACGCTGCTGCGCAACGGCCGCCCTTTGGTGAAGACCGAGCGTGAATTGCCCATGGGCGCGACGGTGCTCACGTTTCGTGATCTCGTCGATGCGCCGGGTCTCGCTTCGTACGAGCTGCGCGCCGACACCGCCGACGATGGCGTGGTGGAGAACGACATCGGCCGCGCCGTGGTGCGCATCGAAGGCCCGCCGCGGGTGCTGCTCTTCACCGACAAGCCGAAAGGCACGCTGGCCAGGGCGCTCGCCGACGCCAACTTCGTGCTCGACGTGCGCGCCCCGGCGCCGCTGACCCTGGAGCAGCTCGAAGGCGTGGGCGCCGTGGTGCTCGAAGACGTCGAAGCAGGAAGGCTCAGTGAAAGCGGGCTCCACGTGCTCGCGCAGTTCGTGAAAGAGGCGGGCGGCGGCCTGGTGATGACGGGCGGCAAACACAGCTTCGGCGAAGGCGGCTACCGCAAATCGCCCGTCGAAGAGCTGCTCCCCGTCTCACTCGAGGTGCGTGAAGAACAGCGCAAGGCCGCCATCGCGATGGCCATCATCATGGACTGCAGCTGCTCGATGGGGGTGCGCGTGCCCGATGGCCGCACCAAGATGGAACTCGCGGCCGAAGGTGTGGTCGGCGCGCTCCAGCTGCTCAACCCGCGCGACGAAGCGTCGGTGGCGATGGTCGACACCGAGACGCACCAGATTTTCCCCATGACTTCCGTGGCCGAAGGGCTGCCGCTCGACAAGGTCGCCAAGGGGTTCTCAGGCGGTGGTGGCATCTACGTGGGCGAAGGGCTGCGCGCGGCGAAGAAGCAGATTCTCTCGTCGAACAAAGAGACGCGGCACGTGCTGCTCTTCTCCGATGCGGCCGACTCGGTGAACCCCGAAGATTACCAGAAGACCATCGCTGACCTGGTCGCCGAGAAGGTCACCGTGTCGGTGATCGGCATGGGCACGCGGGCCGATTCAGACGCGAAGCTGCTCGAGGAGGTCGCTCGTCGAGGGAACGGCCGCATCTACTTCGCCGAAGACGTGATGAGCCTGCCGCGCATCTTCAGCCAGGAGACCATCGCCGTCGCGCGCTCCACCTTCGTCGAGGACAAGACGGCCTGCAAAGTGGGGCCGGATCTCTCGCAGCTGGGCAAACTGCCCACCGCCGACGCGCCCACCCTGGGTGGCTACAACCTGACCTACGGCAAGCCATTGGCCAGCGTGGGCCTGCGCACCACCGACAACAACGACGCCCCGCTGTTGAGCATGTGGCCGCGCGGGGCGGGCCGGGTGGGGGCGTTGATGGCCGAGGTCGACGGGCCGTACACCGGCGAGTTCCGCCAGTGGTCTGGGCAGCGCGCGCTCATCACCCAGCTGGTGCGCTGGACCATGCCGCCGCTCGCGCTGCAGCTCGACGCGGTGGCGCGGGCCCAGCTCGCCGGGAACGATCTCCACGTCACGCTCGACTTCGATCCGCTCGCGCCACCGCCCTCGGGCACGCCGACGTTGGTGCTGTTGTCAGGTGACGCGAGGCAGAAGCCGCTCGAGCTGCCCATGCGGTGGGAAGACGAAGATCGGGTGGGCGCTCACTTCGTGCTGCCCGGCAGCGGCACCTGGCACCCGGTGGTGCGGTTGGGTGATCGGCTGTTTCGCGCTCCGCCGGTGACGTTGCCCTGGGCTCCTGAGTTCGAGCCGGCGCCGGTCAGTGAAGGCAAAGACCTGCTCTCGTCGGTCGCAAAAGCGGGCGGCGGCATCATTCGCATCGCGATGGTCGGGCTGTTCAAAGACGCGGTGGAGTCGGAGGCCGCCATTCCGCTCGCTCCGGCGATCCTCGCGTTGTGCGTGTTGCTCCTGGTCGTCGAGGTGTTCGTGCGCCGCTTCCTCTCGGGGCCGCGGTTGCGGAGGCGCGCTCGTCCTGCACAGGTGGTGGTGGCGGCGCCCGCTCGCACGATCTCTTCACCGCGAGTGGCGGCCGCAGCGCCTGCGAGTGAGAAGCCTCCCGATGAGCCGCCTCCACCTGCCAAGCCCAGCGCTCCGTCGATGCAGGATGCGTTGTCAGCTGCTCGCGACAAGGCTCGCAAGCGTACGGGCCGCTAGTCCCTCACCCTGACCCTCTCTCGATGGGAGAGGGGAGGAGGGATCATTTCTTGAGCGACTGCAGCTTGCGATCGATCTCCTTCACGCCCTGCGTCAACCCCGCCACCTCGAACGCCGCGCGCAGCTCCGTCCACCGCTTCGTTGGATCGAGCCCCGTGGCCAACATCAACTTCGCCAGGCAATGAGGGCACGGCTCGAGCGGCCGCGAATCTGACTCTTCCAGCTCCTTCTCAAGCCCCAGATCGCCCGAGCGCGCGAGGCGCTGGCCTCTCAGGCCACGGGACTGCGCGAGCTGACGCTGCGGCGCTGCCAGCTGAATCTCGTCGACGCCGAGTCCCTCGCGGTGGCGTTCCCTCGGCTCCGCCTGCTTGACCTGGGCGGCAACGGGATCGTCGGAGCAGGCGGGTTGGCTCCCTTCGTTCGCCTCTGACAGCGCGCAATTTGGATGTCAGTTCCTCCCGGTAGAAGCGCGTTCATGAACGAACTCGCGGACCCGAAGGAAGAGCAGCTGTACCAGCGCGTCGCGAACATTCTCGACGACTCCCGCGGGCGAGTAGCGCGCTCGGTGAACACCGAGATGGTCAATGCGTACTGGCGCATCGGCCGCGAGATCGTCGAGGTGGAACAACTGGGACGGGAGCGTGCAAACTACGGCGCGCTGGTCATGGAACGGCTCGCGGCGCGGCTGCGCCTGAACGGAAGTCGGGGGCTCGGCCAAGCCAACCTTCGCAACATGCGGCAGTTCTTTTTGACCTTCCCGGAGGGCACCTCGCGCGCGGCCAAGTTGCTAAATTTGCAGGGCAAGATTCGCCACACAGTGTGTAGCGAATCTCCCAACCCGGCGTTTCACCCGTCTTTGGGGTGGGCCCACTACCGGTCCCTCATGCGCCTGCCCAACGCAGATGCCCGTTCGTTCTACGAGATCGAAGCCGGGCGCGAGAGCTGGTCGGTGCGGCAACTCGAGCGCCAGATCACTTCGATGCTCTTCGAGCGCCTCGCAATCAAAGGCGACGCCGCGCAGCTCGCCAGCGACGGCCAGAAAGTATCCCGGCCGGAGCACGTGCTCAAAGATCCCTTCGTCCTCGAGTTCCTCGAGCTGAGCGAGCCCGCCTCAGCGCATGAGCGAGACCTGGAGCAGAAGATCATCGATCGCCTCGAGGACTTCCTGCTCGAGTTGGGCAAAGGCTTCTGCTTCGTGGGCCGTCAAAAGCGCGTCACCCTCGAGGGCGATCACTTCTACGTCGACCTCGTCTTCTACAACCGCATCTTGCGCTGCTTCGTGCTGGTCGATCTCAAGCTCGGCAAGCTCACCCACCAAGACCTCGGGCAGATGCAGATGTACGTGAACTTCTTCGACCGCTTTCAGCGCCTCGACGCAGAGGCGAAGACCATCGGCATCGTCCTGTGCTCCGAGAAGAACGAAGCGATGGTGCGCATCACGCTCCCCGAGGACAACGAGCACATCCTTACCGCGCGCTACCAGCAGTACCTGCCCAGCGAAGCGGAGCTCCGAGAGCGCCTCAGCCGCGATCGCGACGACGCTGAGCGGGCGCTCTTACGCGAACCAGAGTGAGGCCCACGCCTGCGGCCAGAAAAGCACCCAGCAGCCCCGCCCACTGACGCTTCGGCGTGACCAGCCGGCTCGCACCACGCACCACGCACCACGCGCCTCACGGTGAGCTTGCGCTCCTTCACGTCGTCCTTGAGCGAGTTCATCTTGCAGTCGCCATCCACCGAGCCCCAGAAGAACGTCGCGTCGGTGAGCGCCGTGCCCATCGGCGGAGTCCAATAGAACTTCCACGTGGTGCGCCCCACCCCGTAGCCCGCGACTACATGGCAATCGCCCGCCATGAAGGTGGTTCCTTCGACTCCGCTCCGGGCGGGGTGAGGGCCTCCGTCGGCGACGAGTTGGCTCCCCCCCCGCCGACGTGTGTTTTGAAGCGGGGCAGATGACGACTCAGGCTTCACACGAGGTGCACGTCTTCACCGACGGCGCCTGCAGCGGAAATCCCGGGCCCGGCGGTTGGGGCGCGCTGTTGCGCTACGGCAGCAAGGAGCGGGAGATCTTCGGTGGCGAACCCGACACCACCAACAACCGCATGGAGCTGATCGCCGTCATCCGCGCCCTCGATGCGATGACGCGCACGGTGACGGTGCACGTGCACACCGACTCCACCTACGTGATGCAGGGCATCACCAAGTGGATCCAGGGCTGGAAGAAGAACGGCTGGCGGACCTCCTCGAAGGAGCCGGTGAAGAACGCCGACCTCTGGCAGCAGCTCGAGGACGCCGTCTCCAAGCACATCGTGCACTGGCACTGGGTGAAGGGTCACAACGGCCACGAGCGCGCCGACGTGCTGGCCAGCAAGGGCGTCGATTCGGTTCGGGAGCTCGCTAGAGCTTCATCAACGCATTGAAGTCGGCCCGGTCGCGCAGCGGCGCGAACAGGCCCTCGTTGCGGTGCTGCTTAACCTTGAGGCCGCGCGCCTTCGCTTCGCCCAGCATCGCCATGGCGCGGTCGGGCTCGCCCAGCTCCATGAAGACGAAGGACGCGTTGAGGAAGACGGTCGGGTTCTCCGGGCCCATCGGCAGCAGCCGCTCGAGGTAGCGGCGCGCGCGCGCCTCGTCGAGGCCGAGGTGATGGTTGTCGTCCTGCACGGCGAAGAGCGGGTTGGCGGCCGCGCCGGCCATCAGCTCGCCCTCGACGGCCGCGTCGAAGAGCTGGAGCGCCTCGGCGAAGAGCCCCCGCGGCAGGCGCAGCGCGGCGACGTTGGCGATGCGGGTGGCCATGGCGGTGCTGCTCATCGCCAGCGCGCGCAGCGTCTCTGAAGGAAGCTCCAGCAGCGTCCGCGCGTGGGACTCCTCCGCTTCGTCGAGGTGGCCGAGCAGTTCGAATTCACCGTAGCGGATGGCGGCGCCGACGGCGCCCACGTCGGCCCAGTCAAGGTCACCCACCAAGGGCGGATGCTCCGTGACGGCGGAGAGGCGCGTGCCCAGCCGGTGCGCGAGGGCCTCGGCGAACTGCGGCGGCACGGAGATGGAGTGCGGCGACTTCTTCAACAGGCCCGCCAGGGTGTGGCGAAGCACCACGTCGGCGTCGAAGTCGAAGCCCATCAGGGCGGGCAGTTGCTCGAGGAGTTGATCCATCAGCACCGCGCGCGCCTTCCCCGGCGCGGTGTCGAGGAGCACGCGCAGCACGGCTGCGAGCACCTCTGCCCGGGGCGCGCGACCCTCGATGGCCTCGAACATCAGGGTGATGACGTCCTGGGTGCCGAAGAGGAAGGTGCCGTGGGGCGAGAGGTATTCGGGCGCGGCGCGCAGCACGGTCGCGAGCACCTCGAAGAGCCGGGGATCGCGCAGCGACGCGCGGTGCCAGGCGCTGCCCTTCACGCGCGCAGACCGCACCACCAGCGCGACGTCCTTCAGTTCCTCCAGCCACGCGAGCAGCTTCGCGGCGTCCTTCGTCGAGCGGATCTCCAGCAATGGGCCGTCGTGGCGAATCGTCGCCGCCGGCGCCAGCGAGGAACACTCGGCAGCCAGGCGCTCGCTCACTTCGGAGTCGCGGGCCACCAGCCAGACCCGCAGCGTCCGGGTCGACGCCTCGCCGTGCCCGGGGAAAGGGAAGGGGTACTCCATACGCGAGGCCTAACCCGGAACCTGGAAACGAGCTTCGGAAAGCGCGGGATTCCGATCGTGACGACCGCCTAAGTAAGTGCGCGGGAACTTGTCATCGAGTTCGCGGGCGCCGCGATGCCCGCGGTGGCGCGATCGACGGCGTGATGGTGTCGGACGTCGCCGCCGAAGCGAGCGCAAGCGCCTTGCTGGCCGGTGAAGAACTGGCGGTGATGGCCTCGGCGAGCAGCATGGTGGTCGACATTTTCAGCCGCCGCATCGTCGGCTGGGGCGTCTACGACGAGGAGTCGAAGGTCCTGTCTTCTGCTCTCATCGCGCGCGCCTCGCTCGAGGCCAACAGCCCGAAGGGTCTCAAACTTCACTCCGACAACGGTGGCCCCATGAAGGGCTGCACGATGCTGGCCATGCTGCAGTCGCTCGGCATGAGCGCCAGCTTCAGCAGGCCGCGCGTCAGTGACGACAACCCGTACTCCGAGGCCTTGTTCCGCACGGTGAAGTACTCGGCGATGTTCTCCGACAAACCCTTCGAGACCATCGAAGCAGCCCGTACCCGGGTCGCGGGTTTCGTCGACTGGTACAACACCACGCACCGCCACTCGGCCATCCGCTTCGTCACCCCAGACCAGCGACACTTCGGCCACGAGACGGGTCTGCTCGCCAAGCGTGCCTCGCTCTACGAGCTCGCCCGCCGACAGAACCCCAACCGATGGAGCCGTCAGACTCGGAACTGGTCACCGGCCCCCGCCGTCCCCTCGGCCCCGTGAGCCTGCGCATGGCGCCAACTCTCGAGGTGGCGATCCACTGAACAACACGACAACAACCTTGACGCTCACCGATCACGCCCACCCGCTGATCGTACGAAGCTTCACCGAACACGAAGTTCCACGTGGGGTCGGGATACAGATCGACCGTGGTGATCGCCATCACCGCCGCGGCATCGTCGGGCTTGAGCTTGAGCAGCGCCGCGAGAATGTCCTGGGTCAACCACTGCGGCCCGAGGTCATTCTCCCGC
>JAYTAT010000949.1:0-6710 GCA_043737315.1 Archangium sp. | reverse complement strand
GCATCACGCTTTCGGCCCTCTTCGGAGAGCGGTTCATGGCGCGCGCGCTGAAGGGCAAAGCAGGCGAGTGCTTCGGGCCGCCCGACATTCTGCACTCGTATTCGTATGGGCAAGACGTGGCCGATGGGCTGGTCACGCTCGCGGGTTCAGCGCGTTCGTGGGGTGAGGTGTGGCACCTGCCAGTCGCCAAGGCAGAGTCGACGCGCGAGGTGGTGGCGCGATTTGGGAAAGCGCTGGGCACTCCGCTGAAGTGTGGGGTGGTGCCGGGGCTGGCGCTTCAGGTGCTGGGGTTGTTCACGCCCGCGGTCAAGGAGTTGCTCGAGATGCTCTACCAGTGGCAGGTGCCCTTCGTGCTCGATGACGCAAAGTTCTGCACGGCGTTTGGTGCGAGCGCGACGTCACTGGAGACCGGAGTGCGCGCCACGGTGAGCTGGATGAAGACGCTTAAGGCGTGACCCCAGAGTGGCGACTGCGGGCCGGTCTGCCAGCCCTGACTTCACCGGGGCAGGTTCAGCGCGGCAAAGAGCTGCGCGACCAAGTCTTCCGGTCTGTCGTGAAGTGCGCGCCACGTCCAATGAAGGACCCGCAGGTTCATGAGGGTGAGGCTGTTGTTCCGCTCGCGATCGTCTTCGAAGGCGTCGATCCCCGAGTGTGAGGCGTAGCCGTCTGCTTCCACGACGACTCCGTGCGTTTCGAAGAACAGGTCGAGGCGCCGGCGTTTTCGGCCCGCGACGAGGGCCCACTGGAGCCGGGGCTTCGGGAGGCCCGTTGTTTCGATGACCTCGAGGCAGAGCCGCTCGAGTGCGCTCTCAGTGGGTCCGTCCTCACCGTTGAACTCGAGAAGCAGCTCGCGAAAGTCGATCACTCCTGGGCGATTCTTCGAGCGCTTCGCCGCTGTCGTGAGCTTCTCGAGCGTCGTCTTCTTCTCGCGCAGTGCCTGATCGAAGAGCGCGCGCATGATGTAGCCATCGTGGGTCGCGGCGAGGTCGACCAGTGTCCGCGCGGCGCTCGTCACGCGGAGGTCGTCGACTTCCGTTCGGTCACACGCGGGCACGGCCCTGACGGGGTGCAGGCGCACGCCTTCAGGTGCCCGTACCCGGGAACTGCACGTCAGCTCGAGAGGCCCTTCTTCAAAGGACGTGAACCCGTGCAGCGCGGCGGCGGTGCGGTGCGACAACACGGCGCCTTTACCTGCCCACAACAAGAGCGCTTCGAGGTGCTGCCGCCAGGTGACCGGAGCGCCGACCACCCGGTAGACCGAGGGAAGAATTCGAACCCACGCGCCCGAGCCCAGCCGGGTTCTGAGCTGCTGTTCGCTCAAGAAGGCCTTCGCGGCCGCTCGCGTCACCAGGCCACTCAGTTCACCGGCCTCGACCAACCCCTCTACCTCGGCCTTCTGCATTTCGACGCCCCCCCAGCCTCCGTCATACCGGCGGGGACTGACACCCGAGGGGGGGCGCGGCAAAACGAATGACCCGAATTCGGTGCTGACCAACAAATTCGGGCAATCCGTTCTTCCGATCAGGCCCGTTCGGCGCGTGCCCGGTCGATCTCGGCCCGAATCACGGCCAACTTTGCCTGCGCCGCGCCCCGGTAGAACAAGTTGAAGCTCTCGAACGGAATCATCCGCCCATCGGGCTGCGCCATGTGAATGCACGACTTCTTGAGCGCACGAATGTCCATCGAGTGCGCGTCCATGAACTGCACGATCAACAGCCGGAACACGTTGTCGTACTTGAGGCTGGGCGGCGCGCTCACCTGCGGCAGACAACACAGAAGATCCGACAGGCACCGCGCCTGGCTGTCGGGCGAGTGGTTGGTGCTGAAGGTCTTGAACACCGCCTCCTTCAGCGCCGGGTCGTCTTCGAACACGATGGTGCTGCGATCGCCGCTGAGCATGGTCTCGCTGTCGAGGTAACGCGTGAGCGGCAGCACCTGGCCATCCATCTTGATCGCGTAGGCCATCGCCAGCGTGTCGGGGTTGCAGGGCACCGGCAGCACGTCTGAGGTGGTGAAGATGCCGCTCTGTTCGGCGATCAACCGCCGTACCGCGCTCACCGTCAGCCGGTGCTGCTTCGCGTCGTACGCCTCGTTGCGCCCCGCGTCTTGAATCGGCTGGAGCGTGACGCCGCGCACGCAGGGCTGCTCCAGGGCGAACTTGATGACGTCTCCGACCTCGTCGTCGTTGAGCCCGCGCTTCAAGGTCATCACCAACGTGGTGGAGAGCTTGAGCGCGTTGAGCTTCTCCAGCGCCTGCCGGCGGATTCGGGTGAGGTCTGCCCCACGCAAAGCCAGGTGCACGCTGGGCCGCAACGAGTCGAACTGCAGGTACACCTCGAAGCGGGGCAGGTAGGTGGCCAGTCTTTCTGCGAAACCATCTTCCGTCGCGATGCGGATGCCGTTGGTGTTCACCATCAAGTGGCGGATGGGCCGCTTGCGGCACTCGTCGAGGATCTCGAAGAACTGGGGGTGGAGCGTGGGCTCGCCGCCCGACAGCTGCACCACGTCGGGTTCACCTTCGTTGGCCACCACCGCGTCGAGCATCTTACAGACGTCTTCGAAGCTCTTGTGCTTGAGAGAATGGTCCGTCGATGAGCCCGCGTAACAAACGGGGCAGGTGAGGTTGCAGCGATCGGTCAGCTCGACCACCGTCAGACACGAGTGCTGCATGTGATCAGGGCACAAGCCGCAGTCGTACGGGCAGCCGTACTGCATCGGGGTGTTGAACTTCTGCGGCAGCTCCGGCGGCTTGACGAACACCTCGCGCCCGCTGCGGTAGTACGCCACGTCGTCACTGAGCAGCACCCGCTCGATGCCATGCGTGGGGCACCACTTGTCCATCAGCACCCGCTGCTCTTCGATGACGATCTTCGCCTCGACGGTGCGCAGGCAGGTGGAGCACAGCGACGACGTGGTGTCGTAGAAGAGGTACGGTCGAACGCGTCGATTCACGCTCGGCACCATGACACCCGAAGCCGTCTTCTCCCACCCACTCTTCACCCGGCTGGCGCTGCTCGTCTGGGGCGGGATGCTGGTGGAGAGCCTCTGGTTGCTTTACCGGCACCGGCTCGAGCACCCCTGGGGCGAGCAGGCCGCGAACCTCTTCATCTTACTCGTCGGGGGGGCGCTCCGAATCTCGGTGCGCGGCGTGTTCCTGACGGTGTTCGTCGCGGTCTCCGCGTTCGCCCCGGTGCACTGGGAGACTTCGGCCCTCAGTGCGATGACCTGCTTCCTTTGCGTCGACTTGATCTTCTACGCATGGCACCGCGCCCTGCATCACCACCCTTTCGGCTTCGCGCTGCACTCGGTGCATCACAGCGGCCACACCTTCTCTCTTTCACTCGCGGGCCGGCTGCCCTGGCCGCTGCGGCTGGTGGATGACTTCGTGTGCCTGCCTTTGGTGCTGCTGGGGTTCGACCCGCTGCTGATCTTCCTCTGCATGGGGGTCAGCTTCGCGGCGCAGTACCTCGTGCACACCAACGCCATCGGCAAGCTCGGCCCGCTCGACCTGGTGTTCAACACGCCTTCGAATCACCGCGTGCATCACCACGCGCAAGGCCCCGGTCAGCAGCGGAACTTCGGGGCCACCCTGGTGGTGTGGGATCGCCTGTTCGGCACGTACCAGAAGGAAGAAGGGCCGGTGCCGTTCGGAATCGAAGGCGTGCCTTCGAGCCACAACCCATTCGAGATTCAGGTGCAGGGTTTTCGAAAGTTCTTCGCGGCGCGCAGGGCAGCGCGATGAGCCCCGCCTTCAACCCCGGCTACGCAGTGTTCGTGGGGCTGGGCCTGGTGCTGGGCTACCTCGCCAAGAGCCTCGAAGAGCGGCGGCTCCAGATTCTTTCCTCCACCAACCAACGCTGGGTGACTGCCGGCGCGCTCATCGGCGCGATGATCGGCGCGAAGCTGGGGCTCTTGCTCTATCTGCCCTTCGACGCGTGGAAGCAGTCGCTTTCCGAGCTGCTCCTTTCCGAGTGGGGCGGCCGCACCATTCTGGGCGCGCTCTTCGGCGGCTTCGTCGGGGTGGAGGTCGCGAAGAAGGCGCTGGGCATCACCATCGCCACCGGAGATCCCTACGCGATCGGCCTCCCGCTCGGGCAGGCGCTGGGGCGGGTGGGGTGCTTCATCGGCGGCTGCTGCTACGGACAGGGCCTCGACGAGACGAGCCCGCTGCGCCATGTGGGGCTCGTCACGCATCCAGCGCAGCTCTACGAAGGCGTGTTGGATCTCGTGGTGGCGGTGACCCTGTTCGCCATTCGAAAACGCCCGCGCGCGCCGGGGTTGTTGTTCCGCTACTACCTGCTCTCGTACGCATCGATTCGCTTCGTGATGGATTTCTTCCGCGGTGATGAGAAGCAGATGTGGGGTCTGCTGAGCTACGCGCAGTGGTTCTGCCTCGCGTGCGCGGTCGCGCTGGCGGTCGATGTCTCCCGGAGGTTGAAGTGAGGCTGGGGCTCGGCGTGCTGCTCCTGCTCGCGCAAGTGGCGTGGGTGGTGTCGGCGCAGCGGCCTGCCCTGTGGGCTCCGTTTCATGAACACGCGGTGTATTCGATCAAGGTCGAAGTCCGGGATGAGCGGCTCGACACCTTGCAGAGCCTGCAGCGGTATCGACTGTCGAAGACACATGCGTCGGCTGCGCGCGATGAAGCGTGGGAGACCAACTCACTCGACTTCGTGAAGGATGCCATCGACGCGCAAGAACGGCGCCCGGCCCGGGTGGAGCTGCGGGCGCGCGTCAACGGCGAGGACCAGCCCGTGTGGACCTGGCCTTGAGGCAGTCGCACCCCGACTTGCCGGCCTCACACCTTCGGCTCGTGCAGGTCGTGGCGACCGCGTGGCTCGTCACGGGGCAGTCGTTCATGTGGCCCGCCCCCACGCTGCTGTGGGCCGGCGTGTTGGCCGTCGTCAGCAGCGCGCTGTGTGTGGCCATCGTCTTCTCTTCGTTCACGCGCGCGTGTTGCCTGTGCCTTGCCTCTCTCATCGTACTCGGGGTCGCCCTCAACCCGACCTGGTTCTCGAACAACCGGCTCTTCGTCGCGGCGCTGCTGTTGACGGTGAGTCTGTCGAGTCGGCGCGTCTGGGTGCTTCCGCGGCTGCAGGTGGCGTTGGTGTTCTTGGTGGCCGCCCTCGACAAGCTGTCATCACCCGCGTGGCGTGATGGCCGGTTCATGAATTCGTTCGTCGCGGAGCTCGCGCGGTTCGGGTTGATGTGGGCCCCTGGGGGGAAGACGGGAAATCCGAACTGGCCCGCCCAGCTCTTGAACGAGGCGGGCTCTGGCGAGGTGTGGATGGTGGTCGGCCTGACGACGATCGCGGTCGAGCTGTTTCTGGCCGGGAGCTTCCTGTTCGGCACGCGCTTCGGCGCCGCGCTCAACGTGGCGTTTCACGTGCTCGTCTACGCGGTGACCGGCGGCACGATGGGTCAGTTCTTCTTCGCAGGGGTGGCCTGTTCGCTGCTGCTTCTGCGCGAAGAGGAAGTGCCGAGCGGGTGGGTGCTGGTGCTCGCGACCGTTGCCCTCGCCGGTCCCTGGACTCACCCCTTGCTTGCCCTGGGAGTGATGCTGGTTCTGTGGCTCGTTCGGCGACCCCATGGCCTCCTGTTTCGTCTTCATCGCGAACGGTGTTGACGGTTTCAGAGTGACGGCTCGAGCCGCGCCTTTGCTTCAGGTCTGGTTCAAACGACCTGGCGTCTCACGGCGCGCACCTGACGATGACCCTCAAAGCTTCGATGGTCAGCGCTTCGGCGCGTTCACACGCCTGTCCGTGCAGCGCGAGCTCTCCGTTGTCGGCGTCGGCCCACGACCAGCCTTCGGTGCCCGTGGCATCCCGGGGGATGACGTCGCCCGCCAGCTGCACTTCGATCGCCCCCCCGAGATCCGGAACGGAAGGCGTGAGGTACCGGCACCGGCCCACCTGCTGTCGAATGGTGGTCAACGCGAGCTCGACTTGGAGCTCAGAGGACGCTGAGTAGAACCGGTGCGTGCTGAAGGTCAGCGGTCTTCCCCCCGCGTCAGCCATGCGGTCGAGCACCGAGACGAACAACGCATCTGATTCGCCGCGCAGTCCGATGATCCACGTGGGAAGGCCCGAGGCCGCCATCGTGCTCAGGCGATCGATCGTGCGGACGTCATCGAGGCACCTGTTCGCAGAGCACGCCCCGCTGCTGCTCACGCAGGCGCAGGTGCGGGGGTTCAGCGCGGCGTTGCAGTCGGGCGCGCCGTCGGTCGCGAGCACGACGGCTCGCGCTGAACCCGCGGTACGCCGCCCACTGAGCGACTGCGCGGCCCGATCGAGTGCGAGCGCCGTGGGCGTGGAGCCCCCGGGCGAAACGGCGTCGAGCCTGGTGAGGATCGCGGGCACGCCCTCCAGCGTGGGGGGGAGATCGACCGACGCCCCGACGTTGCAGGCGTTGCTGATGATCGAGGGAAAAAACAACGCGCCCAGCTCGATGCGGCTGGTCCACGGGGGCAGCGCCTGGTGCAAGGCGGTGCGAAGGCCTTCCCACTTCGAGTCGTTGGTACCGGGGAAGTTCTGGTTCATCGAGCTCGAACGATCGAGCACCAGCATCACCACCGGCCGGGCCTCGATCAGCGCCAGCTCACCGTCGATGCAGTCGACACCGCCGTCGGGCTTGCGGGCTGCGAAGTCTTCTTCGTCATCGCCGCCATCGCTCGAGTAGCGGACGGGCTCCGTCCTTCCGCAAGCGAGCGCGAA
>JAYTAT010000948.1:0-2704 GCA_043737315.1 Archangium sp. | reverse complement strand
GCTCGTAAGCACTGAGCGGTCTGAAACTTACCTCACAAACGCAATTGCACTTCTCGAGTGCCACCAACCTCGCGCCCAGTCGACCCATGACCCGCAAGTGCGGGCTACCTTCGTTCTCTCGGCAGCTCAGAATGCCGGAACCCGACCTCCGACGACCTCTTCAGCGCGCGTTCAGGTCAAGACAACCAAAGTGCACCGGCTGGCGAGAACGCAGTACTTATTCACGGGCGTGACTCGAAGCCGGCCACCACGTTTTCCACGAGCGGCATGACGACCACTCCGAGCCCACCTGCGCCAGCGCGGTAAGCGTGAGCGTCATCCACAAGCCCTGGCCTCGCGGCGCTGCAGCCCGCAGACGCGCACCCCATGGAATCGATTCTCATGACTTTGAAACGGCCCTCGCGGGGCGGTCTTGCGCGTGACCTGACAGGCCGTCGTCCCTGGCCCCGTCGCAAATCGTTCTGGCACAGAAGTGACGGGCGGCCCCTCGACTCCGACCGGGGACAACGGTACGCCCGCGATGCACCTCATGCTCCTTCCCACGCTGCTGCTCGTCGTCACGTCCACGCCGACCGCCGTCACCACCCTGCCGCCCCTCACGCCGCTCGAGCGCTCTCTGGCCGCACACGCGCGCGACGGCCGGCTCGAGGGCACCACCCTGCTCGACGCGGCGCTGCTGGCCAGTGGGGTTCAAGAAGCGCAGATACCGGCGGCGGCCAGGCGGGTGCGCGCGGCCCTGGCCCCTGCGATTGCCCGCGCGAAGGAGCAGAGCGGCGAAGCGGCGCGCGGGCGCATGTTGCTGGGCGCGCTCCATGAGACGGTGCTGCGGCGCTACGAGCTGAGCGCGACAGAGCTGGATCACGTCGAGCGCACCGGTGAGTTCAATTGTCTGTCGTCGGCGCTGCTGTATCTGGTCGCGGCCGAAGGCGTGCTCACCACCGCGCGCGGCGTGGTGAGCACGCATCACGCCTTCGTTCGCGTGACCGTCGAGGGCAAGGTCATCGACGTCGAGACCACCGCGCCGAGGGGGTTCGATCCAGATCGCGCGCGGCTCACGGCGGCGCAGGTGCAGCAGATTGCGGGCGGCGACGTATCGCCCGGCGAGTTTCTGGCAGGGCTCAAGCAGGCGGAAGAGCTGCCCTCGCTCTCATTGGTCGCAGCGGTGTATTCGAACCGGGCCATCGCGCTGGCTCACCGGGGCGACACGGCCGCGGCGGCGCTGGCGCTCGATCGCGGGGCCCGCATGGCGACGGGTGCGTTGCTGCGAAGGTTGGCTGACTGGCGCGCGAGCCTGTTGAGCAAAGGCGCGAAGGACCTGGTCGACCTGGGCCGCTTCGATGATGCGCGGCGGTTGCTGGAGCTGGGCCTCGAGGTGACCGAAGGCACGCACCGCGCGGTGCTCAGCCGCAGTCTGGCCATCGTGCACCATCACCTCGGCGTGGCCGCGGCCGAGCGCAAAGACTGGGCGCGTGCGCTCGAGCACGCGGAGTTCGCGACGCGCCTGGGCTTCGAGCACGAGGGCATCGTGCAGCTCAAGACCACGAGCCTTGCGCAGCTCGCCGCGCTCGAGGGCACGGCCGCGCGCTGTCACGCCGAGGGCCTGACGGCGAAGAGCCCCTCGGCGCAGGAAGCGGCGGCGTGTCTGGCTGAGCTGGCGACGGAGTTGTTCGAGCGCGATACGCCCAATTCTTTGCAGTACGCGAGGCGGGCGCTGCAGTTGTCGCCGAACGACACGCACGCCCAGGCAGCGATCGTCTACGCGGTCGATCGACAGGCGCGGCTCGAGTCAGAGACGGGTCGCTGTGAGGCGGTGGAGGCGCTGGTCGCGGAAGGCCTGCCTCACGCGAAGGCGCTTCTCCCGCAGAAATGGGAAGGCCAGAAGTTGGCAGGCGGGTGCTGGGTCGAACGTTCACGCCTCGCGTTCGCAGCCGCGAAGTGGAGCCTGGCTGCGGAAGACCTCAACCGGGCAAAGGTGTTCCTGCCGGGCGACGCAGCGATCAGCCAGAGCCTCGCGCGCGTCGAGGTGAACCGAGGCATCGAGCTGGCGAACGACGGTTCGTGTGATGAAGCGCGGCCGCATCTGGTCGCCGCGGTGCGGGGTGAAGCTGCCATGCGCGAGAAGGTGAGCGCGACGCTGGGGACCTGTGCCGGGCGCCGGGCCGCGAAGGCGGCAGCATCAGGTGACTGGGTCGCCGTGATGGCGGAGCTGCGGCGAGGCCTTCGTGACGCCCCGAAGGATGAAAACCTGCAGCAGAACCTGGCGATCGCGCTGCACAACCACGCGGCCAGTCTGCTGAGCGCGGGGCGGTGTGGTGAGTTGCGAGCGCTCGAGCCTGAGCTCAATCGTGCGGATCCCAGGCTGCTCGCTGCGATGCGGCAGACCTGTCCATGAGCGGTGTGGTGTGAAGAAGCCGGCACGCCTTTCCTTCTTCAATGAGCAGGACCCGCCCGAGCTCGCGCAGTTGGTGGGCGACGCTTCGGTGCTCGAACAACTGCGGGCGCTGGGTGCCGACGTCACCATGGGCCTGCGCGAGCTCTCAGACGAACGCGCGGAGGCCATCAAGCGTTTGTGTGGTGAAGGTGTGCCGGTCTTTGCGTGGCTGCTGCTGCCAAAAGAACAGGGCTACTTCGCCACCTACGACAACGTGGACGCCGTCTCAGCGCGCGTCGACGCGGTGTTGAGCTGGGCGCAACGGCATCAGCT
>JAYTAT010000947.1:0-2705 GCA_043737315.1 Archangium sp. | reverse complement strand
GAAGCGCACGGGCACGGCGGCGCGTCAGTCGATCGGCGCTGGGTGAAGAGAGAGAACGTGAAGCTCGAAGCCGTGAGCTTTGCGTCGAAGGCGCTCAGCGAGCCCTTGCCGGTGAAGCGGTGGACCTGCTTCGTCGAGTGAGGCTCGCGCTCTTTTTTCTGTTGGTGTCTTGCAGCACGACCAGCGTGCTCACCCGCACCGAAGCGAGCGCGCTGGCCTCCCGCACATGGCAAGGGGCCACCGACGAGGTCTACGACGCCACCTGGCTCACGCTGCGAGCGCAGGGTTTTGCGGTCACTCGAAGTGATCGCGTCGAAGGCACGCTCGAGGTCAGCCGCGCGGGAAAGTCGTTCGAGGTCGACGTCGCTGCGCTGGGCACGGAGCAGCGCGTCGAGCTCTCACCGCACGACTTCATCACCCGCGCTGAGCTCTCGGCGCTGCTCGATGCACTCGAGGAAGGCACGCGCTCCCTACTGCGCGCGTGGAACGAGCTGGCAGAGTGGACCTTCGACGGCCGCCGCAACCTGCTGCGCGTGCCGGGCTTCGTGGTCGCCCCCCCGCCAGAGTGGGCGTGGCTCGACTTCGACATCTCGCGCCGCTTCGTGGTGGTGCAGCAGCACCGTTCGCGCACGGGGCTCAACCCCACGCTGCTGGTGGAGCTCGATCGCCGCCGGCCGGATTCGCGCCTCGAGGTCTCGTTGAAGCGCGCCGCGGGGATGGCCCTGGTCGCCCGGCAGCGGCTGGTATTGCCCGACGAGCTCGAGGCCAACCAAGACGAGTTGGGACTGCATGGCACCGTGCGCGTGCTCGACGGCAGCAGCCCTCGAGAGGTCTCGTGGCATGCGTATCAGACCGTGCTCGGCGCAAGTGACGTGAGGCTGGTGATGGTGTGTCCACCGGCTGCCGAGAAGGTGTGCCGCGCGCAGTGGGCCGAGGTGATGAGCAGCGTGCACTGACCGGACCCCAAAGGTTCACCGCCGTTGGCAGGTCTCACACGCGTACATGGTGCGGTTGCCCAGCTCCCACACGCGAATCGCATCACCGCAGCGCCGGCACTCGCGCCGCCCATAGACCCACGTGCGTTCACCCCGCCGCGGCTTCCGGCCGAGTGCCTGGTCGAAATGCTTCACCGTGATGATCTTCCGGTCGCGCACGCCGTCTTCCAGCATGCCCACCAGCGTCTTCCACAGCCGCGTGAAGTCGCGTGACTCGAGCTCGTCACCGCGCACCTCGGGGTGGAGCCCCGACACGAAGAGACCTTCAGCGCGGTACACGTTGCCCACCCCGCTCAACACCGATTGATCGAGCAGCAACGCGCCCAGTGACCTCGAGGACGACTTGACGCGCTTGAACACCGCGTGGCGACTGGCATCCTTCCGGAGCAGGTCGGGCCCCAACCGCGCCAGCAGCGCTGTGTGCTCGTCAGGGTCGAGCAGCTCGCACGCCGTCGGCCCGCTCAGGTCGAGGCAGTCGGTGCTCGTCTCGAGCCGCAACCGAATCTGGCCGCGCGGCTCCGCTGCCGGTTGGGCGCGACGTCGAAAGCGACCGAACAGGCCGAGGTGCACGTGGAGCAGCTCGCCGCCCTCAAAGCCGTAGAACAGGTGTTTGCCCCACGCTTCGACGCTCGTGACGAGCTGGCCATCGAGCACCGACGCACCTTCTTGAAAGCGCCCTTGCGGTGAAGAGACGTGAACGACTTCCCCCGCCAACCACTTGCGGTGATCGAGCGCGAGGCGATGAAGCGTGTGACCCTCAGGCATGGTCGGCCAGCGTAACGAGCCCTTGCCTTCCTCGCCCTGCGAAGCGGACGCAGTCGGCTGGGGAGATTCGCTGTCGGCAGCCCCACCCTGAACCGCGGGGTCAGAGGGGGTTCTTTGAGTTTGTTCTCACGCGCATCACCTTCACTGCTTCACGCACCGCGCGTGACGGGTCAGCTGCGAAGGTCAGATCGAGCATCTGGTGCGGCGCGTAGGGATGCCCCCAGCGCTCGACCTCCATGTGCAGAAACAACGCGAGCGTGGGGCAGCCGACCGCGACCGACAGGTGCATGGGCCCGGTGTTGTTGCACACGGTCACCTGCGCCCCGCGCATCAACGCCGCGAGTTGATCCAGGGTGGTTGGCGGTGCACGTACGGCGCCGGGGCACGCGGTGCAGACCGCCTCGACCAACGCTTCTTCACCCGGCCCCCAGGTCACCACCGGGGTGATGCCCCGCTCGAGCAAGGCGCTCGCTGCATCGGCAAACCGCTCGGGCACCACGCGGCGATACCCGAGCCGCCCTCCGGGATTCACCACGGCATACGGCGTCGTCACCACCTCGAACGGAGCCGTGGGGCGGAACGACATACGCACCGGCGCCACCGAGGTGAAGAGCGGAGAAGCCAGGTGCGTACGCTGGAAGGCCTCAGAACGGGTGCCCGCCACCGGGAGCACCGGTACATCCATCAACCAGCCCGAAGGAAAGTTCGCGGGGCCCAGCACCACCGAAGGGCCGCCCACCAACCGCGCGACGATTGCCGAGGTGACCGACTCCACATCCCAGTTGCCGCAGTTGATCACCACGTCAAAACGTTGGGCGCGCAGTGGGCGTAGCACCCCCCAGCGCGGCCGGTAGTCCCAGAGCTTCGTGACGTTCGAGTGGCCTTCGAGCACGCGGCGCACCCGGGGGTGCGTGAGCACGTGCACCTCGTGACCCGCGCCTGCCA
>JAYTAT010000946.1:0-2707 GCA_043737315.1 Archangium sp. | reverse complement strand
GTGCCGATCGTCACCACCCCATCGGAATCAGCGGTCGCCTGAAAGTGGCTCACGTTGGTGCCGAGCACGAGACCTGAACCAGGCACGAACGCGGCCGTATGAAACTTGCGAGCCGTCACCACCACGGGGTTGCCCGCGTCGTCCGTCAAGTCGTTCAGCGTCGCATCGAACACGGTGTACGGCGAAAGCTCAGGGCTGGTCCACGTGGTGTGGGCCGCATCCCAGCGGCCGGGCTGCGTGATTCCAGAAATGGTCAGCGCGTCGCTCGCCGTGGTGCGACCCATTACTTGTTCCGAGAAGGTGACCGTGGTCCTTCGCGGCTCCACGTTGCGCGCGTTCGCGACGGGCGACCAACTCACGATGCGCGGCGCGCGCCGGTCGACCGTGAAGGTCAACGAGCCCGTACCAACGTTGCCCGTACGATCAGCGACGACGATGGTTCGGGTGATGCTGCGGCCCTCATCGCTGGGCGAGGTGGTGACGCGCGCGGTGCTCTGCGTCGTGGGGACTCCATCGACGCTCACGGTCGCGGCCATCGAATCGCCGTCCTGCACCTGCCACGCGATGAGCACGTCATCGGTGCCGGCAAAGTTCGCTGCGTTCAGCCGCGAGTTCACCCCCGGGCTGGTGAAGGTCACCCTGGGCGCGACCGTGTCGATGAAGAGCGCAGAAGACCGCGTGCGCTGATTGCCCGCTGCATCACGCGCCACGAGCACGAGCGTCTGTTCCACGTGATCGCCCGTGCGGGTGAGCGGCAGCTGACCCTCCCACGAGCCTGCGGTGCTTTGGGTCAGCGGCACCATCGAGCCATCGAAACGTGCGGTCACGCTCACCGCGTCGAGGCTGGTCGACGCCATGACCGTCAACCCCTGTCTGTGACTGCTGCCGTCAGAAGGGCTGGCCAGCTCCAGCGTGGGTGCGATGCGATCGACCCGCGCCCTCAAGGTGAGCACGTTCGTCTGCCCCGCGGCATCGGTCGCCGCCGCCTTGAAGACGACCTCCCGTTCAGCCAGCGGCATGGGAAACTCTGCCGACCAGACACCGCTCTCCTGCTCGCTGGCATCGACGAAGCCGCCGTCATCCATCGACAGGCGCACTTGCTCGACCGCGCTCAAATCAGTTGCCTCGACCTGCACCCGAACGGTCGGCGTGCTGATCGACGCCGTGGGCGAGATGAAGCGGAGCGCCGGGCCCGTGCGGTCGACCTGCAGAGTGAAGATTTGCAGGCTGCGATTGCCGTTGAGATCCTTCGTGCTGACGACGACCGGCAACGACTGGCGATCTCCCGCGGGGATGACGATGGGCACACTCACCGCGGTATCCGTGCGCGGCGTCTGAATGCCGCGTTCACCGATGAACAAGTCCTGCAAGCCCTTGCTGCCATCACGCGCGACCACCGTGAACATCACGCTCGAGCCGCCGATGATCTGATTCAACGCCGGGGCCTGCAGCTCGACCCTGGGCCCCACGCGATCGACGATGACGATGATGGGTCGCTCGAGCTGCTGCAGACCATCGTCCGCTCGTACCGTCAGCAGCATCGGCTCGGCATCGAGCACGCGGCTGGGCACCGTGATGGTGAAGGCGCCGTCATCATCGACCTCCACCGCATGCCACTCGTCCACCCCGTCGCGCCACGAAAGCGTGGTGCCTTTTGTGTCATCGCCCACGGTGCCGCTCAGCTCGAAGCTCGCGTCGCTCACCACGGTGGTCGGGGCGACCAACATCACCCTGGGCAGCTCGTTCTTCACGCACCGCAGGTTCGACGGTTCGCAGCGTTGGGTCTTCCCGCAGACGACCCCGGCGCACCCGCCTTCAAGCAGCAGGGGCTTGCCGCACGCCATCAGGGAAAGCACCACCACCGCGCACGGCCATCGCGTCGTCATCGGGAAATCTCCGGCGAGAGGAAGTTCAGTCGCAGAGCGCGAGGCGTGCCAATGCCAAGCCGCTGGATTCCTTCATGCAGCGACCCGGGCCAGCGTCCCCCCGGGGGGACTTTTCTCCGCTCGCACTCAGCGCGGCGAAGTGACAGAGAAACGCTCGATGGCTCCGGTGCTCGAAGTGGTGGGTCTGGTCAAACAGTACGGCACGATGCGGGCGCTCGACGGCGTGTCCTTGCGCATCGAAGCGGGGGAAATCTTCGCCCTGCTCGGCCCCAATGGCGCCGGCAAGACCACGCTCATCGGCGCTGCCTGTGGGCTGGTGCGCAAGACGAGCGGGAAGATCAGCCTCTTCGGCACCGATCTCGACGTGGACTCCGTGAGCCCGCGCTACCAGGTCGGCCTCGTGCCGCAAGAGATCAACTTCGACCCCTTCTTCACGGTGCGCGAGTCGTTGCGAATTCAGCTGGGCTATTTCGGTCGTCCCGAAAACGACGCGTGGATCGACGAGCTGCTCGCCGCGCTCTCCCTCACTTCGAAGGCCGGAGCGCAGACCCGCGCGTTGTCGGGCGGCATGAAGCGGCGGCTGCTCATCGCCAAGGCGCTGGTGCACAAGCCGAAGCTGGTGTTCCTCGACGAGCCGACCGCGGGCGTCGACGTCGAGCTGCGCCGCGACTTGTGGAACTACGTGCGCAAGCTGAAGGCAGAGGGCACCACGGTGGTTCTCACCACGCACTACCTCGAAGAAGCGCAGGAGCTCGCAGACCGCGTCGGCGTGATCGACAAGGGCAAGCTGCTGCTGCTCGAGGAAAAGTCAGCCCTCATGC
>JAYTAT010000945.1:0-6724 GCA_043737315.1 Archangium sp. | reverse complement strand
TGATGCTCGGCGCCCGGCGTGACGTCGCGCGCGGCACCGCGATTCTTCCCAACAACCTCGTGCTCACGCTCACCGGCGCGGGGCTGCTCTGGTTCGGCTGGTTCGGCTTCAACGCCGGCAGCGCGGTCGCGGTCGAGTACCCGGTCGCAGGCGCGATCGCCGGTCTCGCGTTCACCACCACGCAGTCTGCTGCCGCGGCCGCCGGGTTGATGTGGATGCTGGTAGAGCGCTGGCACCACGGCAAGGTGACCTCGCTCGGGCTCGCTTCAGGAATCGTGGCGGGGCTGGTGGCGGTGACGCCGGCGGCAGGTCACATTCGCCCGGGCTCAGCGCTGCTGCTCGGCGCGATGGCCTCGGTCGTCTGCTACGGCGCGGTGCAGCTCAAGACGAAGCTTCGCTACGACGACTCACTCGATGCGTTCGGCGTGCACGGCGTCGGCGGCATCCTGGGGGCGCTGATGACGGGCCTGCTGTGCTTCACGCCGGTGACTGCGGGCTTCTCGCAGTTCGGCAAGCAGGTCGTCGGCGTGTTGGTGGCGATCGGCTTCTCGGGCGGGGGCACGTTCCTCATCGCCACGCTGCTCAAGCGCGTCTACGGGCTGCGCGTCACCGAAGCGGAAGAACGAGATGGCCTCGATCTTCACGTGCATGGCGAGCGCGGGTATCACTTCGACCAGACCTGATGGCCCCTCACCCCACCCCTTTCCGCGCTTGGAGGGGCGAGGGGGTTCAGAGACCGCCGCCCGTCGAACCACCCGCGGGAGACGCCGCACGCAGCGGCCCGATTAAATCTGTGCTCGAGACATCGACATCGACCTCGTCGAACACCAGCTCGCGAATGAACACCGCGCCGGGCCCGTGCAGCAAGACGCCGAAGGTGATCCGCTCAGCGTCGACCGGCACATCCAGCACCACCGAGTACCACTTGAAGCTCGTCGTGCCGCGCAGCGCCCGGTTCTGCATGTTGTCGAACGCGAGCACGGTGTCCTTACCGTCCACGCGCATCCACAAGCCTGCCCAGCCATCGACGGCGCCGCTGCGAAGTTCGGCCTTCAGCTCCACGCGCCGACCGCGCCAGGTCACAGCGCTTTCGGTGTGCGTGAGGCTGCCCATGCCGAACGGCTCTGCCTTGAAGGCGCGCGTGCGCAGAATCGGCACCGCACAATCGGTGAACACGTCTTCGCAGCGCACCTCGTACGCATCGGGTCGGGTTCCCGTCAGCCCCCAGCCCCGCACCCAGCTGCGCAGCATCGGCTGCTTGCTGAAGTAGCTGCCGCCGACGGCCAGGGGCATGGGCTGCGCGACGGGCCCACGAGAAGACCGCGCCGTGCCCGGGCGCGAATCACCCTGCGCGAGAACCAGCGAGGAACAACACAGAATGATGACGATGAGGTGCTTCATGGCCCGACTCCAGGGGTGACGTCGTAACGGGGAATGATCGGCTCTCGATCAGGGCCGATGGTGATGACGCCATCGAATTGACCCTGCGAGATGCACTCCGAAGCGGTGGATCGATCGACGCACTGGCGCAGCTTCGGTTGCGCAGCGGCAGGCGGCTCGCTCTCGATCGAGAACACCAGCACCAGGCCCGCGGCGAGCGCAGCTGCAGCAGAGGCGACCACTGCACCGATGCGCCTTCGGCGTGAGTTCAGTGAGACGACTTTCTTGCGCCGCACCACTTCATGCAGCGCGACTTCGAGGGCCGCTTCTTCCTGCAGCAACTTCGCGCAGTCAGTGCACTGAGAGACGTGCCCGTCGACGAAGCGCACCGACTCGGCGTCGAGCGCGCCGATCACGTACTGCTCGACGATGTCGGCGACGAGATGCTTGTTGATCATCGCTCTGCCTCCAATTCAGCGCGCAGTATCTTGCGCACCTCACACACGATTTGACGCACGCGCTGAACCGAGAGCCCGACCCGGGCCGCAACCTCCGCGTGCGAAAGTTGAGGATCTCCGTAGAGCTTCTCGAAGACCGCGCGCGCGCTGGGCGCGAGATCCTGCAAACGCTCGTGCGCCTTCTGCAGCCGCTCACGATCGAAGAACGTCTCTTCGGGTGAATCTCCGAAGGCCTCGGGCGCCTCTGCCAGCGACTCAATCTGCTGCCCGGGCTTCCGCGCCTCGCTGCGAGCCAGAAACAGCGCCTGGCGGACCGCCAGACCGGGCAGCTCGAGGCGGGACAGCTTCTTCGCGTCGGCCTGGGTGATCAGCCGCAGCCACGCTTCCTGTGCCATCTCTTTCGCCTGCGCGGGAAGCACCCCTTGCGCGAGCAAGGAAAGCAGCACACGCCGGTTGTGACGGGCGATCAGCTCCGTCCACGCGCTTCGATCGCCACCCCGCGCGGCGGCCTCGGTCGCGCTCTCCATCGTTCCGGAACCCTCGAGGGTGATGTCCATCGTCGCCACGCACTCATCAGAACGCGGCCGGCCCCAAAAACATATCGCGCGGGGTCACTGCGCCCGGCTGGTCTGCCCGACCTCAGAGGAAAGGCAGTTTTCTGAGCACACCCCCCAACCCGCCGAGCACGTCGCCCGCGAGGTCGCCCACCGTGCCGCCGAGGTCCTTCAGCGTGCCCAGCGCGTCCTTCCCGGCGTCGATGTGAGCTTGCCGCCCCGGCCGATGGCCCACTTCGCGTCATCGAAGGCGCCCCTGGGCCCCTTGAGCGCGCCCAGCAGCTTGTTTCACGTCGTCCGGGCTCTTCGCGTTCTTGATTCCATCGGCGAGATGATCGGTGGTCGGGTCGAGCCCGTTGACGGCTTTGAGGAACCGTTTGGCCTCCTCAGGCGTCGCGGCGCCGTGGACCTGCGTGAGCACCTCATCGAGCCCGGCGTGATCATTCACGTCGAGCTTCTGCAGCGGGGGCTTGAGGTCATCGAGCTCGACCTGGGTGCCCGCACGCGACAGCTCGCTCACCTGTGAGAAGCTCAGCGTGTTCGTGAGCTCGTCGGGCAGCGTGGAGAGCGTGCGGTTCTTGAGATCGCGCCACGCACCGCGCGCTTCAAAAGCCACCGTCAACGCCGCCAGCGCCGGTCTTCCGGCTTGGCGTTCGGATCGAGCAGGGTCAAACCCGCGCCTGCCTGCGAGGGCTTCTTCGGCGCCGGCTCCACCATGCGCGAAGTGCCAACGGGGCTGACCGCTCGAGCGTATCGCCCTCGTGGCGCTGGGACTTTCGGGGGCGGTCTGCGAGGCGGCGGGCGCGAGGGCACGCACTCCTCGACCTCAGCCACCCTCTCCCCCGCTCAGGGAAAGGGAGCTCAGTGAGCGCAGGAGTGTCGTTTCGTATTTCCGCTCAGCCCTTGATCAACGCCTCGAGCGCCGACCGATCTGCACCGGCGAGTTCCTTCACGCGGGTCTTCACCACGTCGGCCACGATGATTTCGCCGATCTCGGTCTGCACCGACTTGAAGATCCCGCGCGCCTTCATCGCCTCGCACTGCTTCAAGTTGTCATCGGTCGGCGTCAGAAAGTGCACGGTGTCCGCGCGGTATCGGTGCGCCAGGTACAGCTGCACCAGCGTCATCAAGCGCTTCTTCCGCAGCCCCGGGTCGAAGGTGTTCTGATCACGCACCGCCAGGATGCTGCGGCCGCGTCGATCTGCGATCGCATCGAACACCACGTTCACCAGCTTCGCGCCGTCGGGCGAGGTGATGGCCAGCTCGAGCAACTGCGAACCCGCGGTGTGCGGCCGCAACGTCACTTTGAGCTTGTTCGGATACGCGTGCTCTTTGCGCCACAGCTCGAGCCACTCCTCGAGCACCTTGGGCGGCACTTCCGTCTGCACCAGGTGCTGGAACTGCGTCGAGCCCTTGCCCATCGCCTTGGTGGTCGCGGTGCGGCCCGAGATGGCACTGAGCCCCGCGTCGGCGCGCGGTCCACCGACCAGGGTCTGCGGCGTGCGGTACGGCGACTCGACCAGGCGGAACTTCCGCTGCAAGCGCGCGAGGGCGAGCATGCCGTCTTGCTTGAGCGCGGTGGCGAACTCCTCGGAAGCAAGGCCGTCGATCTGATGACCGCCGTAGGTGATGAAGTCGAACACGTAGCCGAGCTTGCCCAGCTCTTCCGGGAAGCGGCGCATCTCTTCGTCGCTCATGCCGGTGGTGTCCCAGTTGAACGAGGGCGAGAGGTTGTACGCGAGCATCTTCTCGGGGAACTTCGCGTGAATCGCCTCAGCGAACTTCTTCGCCTCGTGCAGGTCGGCCGTCTTCGTCTCCATCCACAAGAGGTCGCAGAAGGGCGCGGCCGCGAGTGACTTGGCGATGGCGTACTCGAGCCCACCGCGCACCTGGTAGTAGCCATCGGGCGTCTTCGCGTGTTCGCAATCCCACGCGACCTCCAGCCCCAGTGAACGCGCCTTGGCCTTCGCGGCATACCAGCCCGAGGTGTTGGCGAACGCGAGCCACTCCTGCGTGGTGATGGGAAAGTGCGCACCCTCGGTGGTGCGGAACTCCATCGCGGCGGCGACGGCTTCCGCGTACGTCTTCACGCCGGCCTCGGCCTGCCAGACGTCGACCAGCTTGTCGAAGCCCTTGTCGAGCGCGTCATCGACGCTCTTGAGCGCCTTCGCCTTGTACTGCGTGGCCGCCTCGGTGATCAGCGCGCTGATGCCGGTCTTCTGCAGCCATGCATCGGCCTGAGTGAACTCTTCTTCGGAGACCGCGTAGAGCAGGTGGCCGCTGAGCTCTTCGATGCCGCCGCGGTGGTACTGCCGCAGCAACGAAAGCAACGCCGCGCGGAAGGTCGGCAGGCGGATGTTGGTCGCGCCGAGCACGAACGGCTGATCACGTTCATCGCCACGGCCATCGAGCAGGGTCGCCGACTCGGCATCCGTGCGGGCCACGATGATTCCGGCCACGCCCATGATGTCGAGCTGAAACCGCGCCGCAGAGAGCCGCTTGAGCTGCTCGTCTTCGCTCACCAGCACCTTGCCGCCCTGGTGCCCGCACTTCTTCACGCCCGGCTTCTGATCTTCGATGTGGTACCCGGGCACGCCGACCTCGACGAAGCGCCGCACCAGGTTGCGCACGTGCGCGTCACCGCCGTGGCCCGTGTCAGCGTCTGCGATGATGAAGGGGCGGAAGTCGATCTCGGGGTTCGCCTGACGCTGCTCTTCGGTCATGCGCGCGCGCGCGTGAAACTGATTCTTGTCGGCCGTCAGGAGCGCGCGGACGATCGGCGCCGCTTCATTGGGCACCTGGCTCAGCGGGTAGCTGGCGAGGTCGGGGCCGGGGTCTTCGTGCATCGAGCCCTTCGCGCTGGTGGCCCAGCCGCCCAGGTAGATGCCTTCGATGCCCAGCTTCTTCATCGTCACGGCCTGGCCCGGTGAATACGGGCCGAACGTCGTGATGCACTTGCCCTGCGAATACAGCTCACGAAGCAGCAGCCAGAAACCCTCTGCTGCGCCACGCGCCACCGCGTAGTCGGGGCGGATGGTGCCTCGCTGCTCGACGACTTCCCGCGCGGAATGCACGCGGATGATGCCCTTGAAGCGAGGGCTCGCGAACCAGGTCTGGGTGCTCTGCACTTCTTGCTCGAAAGGGGTCATGGCGCAGTGCATCCAACTTGACGCAGAGCGTTAAAGCAAGGCTGCAGGCTACAGTGGTTGCTTCATGCGAACCCTGCTCGCCGTGTGCGTCCTCGCGCTCCCCGCTTTTGGCCACATCAAGCTCGCCAGCCCGGGGAACTTTCAGGCCACGGGCACCTACGGAGACCCCAACAAAGACGAGCCGTGTGGTGGTTCGGGCGTCGCGACGGGTGTCATCACCGAGGTGCTGGCAGGTTCGCAGCTCACCGTGCGCTGGACTGAGCCAATCCCGCACCCGGGTTACTTTCGCATCGGCATCGCACGCAGTGAAGCCGACTTCGTCACGCCGACCCCGGTGCTCACCAATGGAGGGAGAAACTGCGCGAGCGCTCCGATTCAATCTCCGGTCGCGTATCCCACGCTGGTCGACGGGCTGTTTCCTCACACCTCGACGCAGGGGCCGTATCAGACGACCGTGACCGTGCCGATGATGAGCTGCGCGAACTGCACGCTGCAGGTGATGCAGTTCATGTCGGCGCATGCTCCAAGCTGTTTCTATTTTCAGTGCGCGAAGCTGCGCATCGTCATGCCGGATGCGGGGCAGCCGATGGTGGATGCGGGCGTGGACGCAGGCACCTCGGTCGACGCAGGTGTCGATGCAGGCACCGGCGCGGGCGGTGGTGGAGGCAGCACCGCGGCGGGTGGTGGTTCCGGGGGCAGCGGCGGAACGACGTGCGGCGCGGCGTCATGCACTGGGTGTTGTGTGCTCGATCGATGCGAGCCGGGGACGACGGAGGCGGCGTGCGGCGCTGGGGGTACGAGCTGCAACGCGTGCAGCGGCGGAACGACCTGTGAAAGCGGGATGTGCCAGGCAGCGCCGGTCGGTTGTGGCTGCACGTCGGCTCCCGTGGGCCTGCTCGCGTTTGCGCTTGGACTGTGGGCGCTGCGCAGGTCGCGGCGCTCAGAGCCTTCATGAAGGTGGTGAACGCGGGGCAGCGAACGTGCCCGACATGAACGGGCCTCTGGGCGCGGGCTTTCGTTGGGCTCTGGTGACCTGGCTTCGTCGTGGGTATCGCTCGAAGGCGAAAACAAGTCAGCCAACCACGCGGAGCCTCGACCTCGGGCGCACGCGTACAGGGGCCCGTACGCCTGCGCCCCGCGTTCGCCCAACGCACCGAACAGGTCACATGAGCGCACGGCGCCC
>JAYTAT010000944.1:0-6726 GCA_043737315.1 Archangium sp. | reverse complement strand
AGATGTTCCCCCGAGAAAAAATCCGAAACGTCGCAATCGTTGCCCACGTCGACCACGGCAAGACCACGCTCGTCGACCACATGCTCCGCCAAGGCGGTGCCTTCCGCTCGAACGAGCAGGTCGCCGAACGAGTGATGGACTCGAACGACCTCGAGCGTGAGAAGGGCATCACCATCATGGCGAAGAACACCGCCATCGGCTGGAAGGAAAACTTCATCAACATCGTCGACACCCCTGGCCACGCCGACTTCGGTGGCGAGGTCGAGCGCGGCCTGCGCATGGTCGACGGCGTGCTCCTGCTGGTCGACGCGGCTGAAGGGCCGTTGCCGCAGACCCGCTTCGTGCTCGGCAAGGCGCTGGGCTTCGGTCTCAAGACGGTGGTGGTGATCAACAAGATCGACCGCAAAGACGCGCGCGCCAAAGACGTGCTCGACCTCGTCTACTCGCTCTACATCGACCTCGGTGCCGACGAGAAAGACCTCGAGATGCCCGTGCTCTACGCCATCGCTCGTGAGGGCAAGGCGGGCTACGACCTCGACAACATCGGCAACACGCTTCACCCCCTGTTCGATGCCATCGTCAGCCACATGTCGCCGCCCCCGGCCCCCGCGCCCGGTGCCGGAACGCAGCTGCTGCTCGCGAACCTCGACTACGACGACTACGTCGGCCGTCTGGGCATCGGCCGCATGAGCGCGGGCCGCCTCGCGCCCGGCATGCAGGTGTCGATCGCCCGCGACGCAGGCAAGGTCGAGACCGGCAAGGTCGTCAAGCTCTACGGCTTCTCAGGCCTCAAGCGCGTCGAGATCGCCGAAGCAGGCCCGGGCGAGATCGTCTGCGTGGCCGGCATCGAAGAGCTCTCGATCGGCGACACCATCTGCGACCTCGAGAACCCTCAGCCGCTCCCCCGCATCAAGGTGGATGAACCCACCATGATGATGGTGTTCAAGGTGAACAACGGCCCGTACGCCGGCCGCGAAGGTAAGTTCGTCACCTCGCGCAACCTGCGCGACCGCCTCATGCGCGAGTCGTACAAGAACGTGTCGATTCGCGTCGAGGCGACCGACTCGCCTGACGCCTTCCGCGTGGTCGGCCGTGGCGAATTGCAGCTCGCGGTGATCATCGAGACCATGCGCCGCGAAGGCTTCGAGCTGACGGCTTCGAACCCCGAGCCGGTCATCAAGACGATCGACGGCGTCAAGCACGAGCCGATGGAACTGGTGTTCTGCGACTTGCCCGAGCTGTCCGTCGGCGTCGTGACTGAGCGCCTGGGGCCCCGCAAGGGCCGCATGGTCGACATGGCCCCGCTGGGCGGCGCACGCACCCGCGTGCAGTACCGCATTCCCGCGCGCGGCCTGGTCGGCTTCCGGTCTGAGTTCCTCACCATCACCAAGGGTGAAGGCATCATGAGCTCGCAGTTCGACGGCTGGGAGCCCCACATGGGCTACATTCCCCGCCGCGCGAACGGCGCGATCATCGCCGACCGCCTGGGCGACGCGATCCCCTACGCGCTGTTCAGCATCCAGGAGCGCGGCAAGCTGTTCGTCACGCCTGGCGATTTGCTTTACGAAGGCATGGTCATCGGTGAGAACGCGCACCCCAGCGATCTCGACGTGAATGCCAGCCGCGCGAAGAAGCTGACAAATATTCGCGCCGCGGGGCGCGATGACAACGTCATCCTCACGCCCCCGGTCGACATGAACCTCGAGAAGGCGCTGGAGTGGATCGCCGAGGATGAGCTCGTCGAAGTCACCCCGAAGTCCATCCGCCTCCGCAAGCGCGTGTTGCCCTTTCAGGATCGGTACCGCGATCAGCGCGGCAAGAAGCGCGAAGACGACTGAGCAGTGAATTGAAGTCCCCTCTCCCGTTGGGGAGAGGGTGAGGGCTTCGCGATCAAGCTACACTCGCCGCGTGCGCGCCTGGCTGGAAAGAGAAAGCCCGGAGGGTGGCCCCATCACCCTCCCAGATGGATCGGGCTCTTTGGTCTTCGGCCGATCCTCCAAGTGCACGCTGGTCTTCGACGACATCACGTTGTCGGCCCGTCACTGCGAGCTTTCGTGGGATGCGGGTTTCTGGAAGCTGCGCGACCTGGGCAGTGAAGTCGGTACCCGTCTCAACAGCCAACCCCTCACGCACGCGCGAGCCTTGTTCGCCGGCGATCGGGTCGAGTTCGGCTCAGTGCGGCTGCGGTTTCGCACCGATCTCCCCATCGATGACCCGCAGTTGCTCGACGCGATCGGCCGCAACCCCGAAGCCGAGTCGAACTGGCTGGTCTACGCCGATCAGTTGCAGGAGCGCGGCGACCCGCTGGGGGAGCGCATCACCCGATCCCGATCGGGCGGAAGGCTCGATCACATGCCGTGGCTGGGCCCCTTGTGGGACTCGTTCGTGGCCGGTGAGCTGGAGATCGAGTGGCAGTTCGGGTTCGTCAAGCGCGCCACCGTTCGAACGGCCGCGGGCCGCCTTCCCACGGAGTGGAGGCCGCTCGTCTCGACGCTCCTCAACCTGCGCATCGGGCGCTTCCTGCGTTCGTTGGTGATCGATCTGCCGCGTCTCGAAAACCTCACCCCCATGCAGATCCCGCATGAGGTGGTGGCTGCACAGCACTTCCTCGCCGAGCTGCCCGCGCTGCCCAGCACGCTCGAGCGGGTGTCGTTCGGCTACCACGTGGCCCAACCCGCGAGCGGCGCGCTTTCCGTCACCGAAGAGCTGGCGCAGCGTGTTCCGCGGCTGCGCGGCACGCCGGTGTACCAACGGGTGAACGGCGTACGCCTGAGGGTGGTCAGCGTGGTCGACGGCGTGAAGCTGGGCGGCATCGAAGGGAGCCGGGTGCTCACCGGGGTCACCCGCATTCGCCGCGGCAACCGCAACGAGCTGTTCCTCGAGAGCAACCCGGGGATGGCCTTCATGGCCGATGGCAACCCGTGCTTCTTCTCGTTGACGGGGGGCCGGGCGAAGTTGGTCGCTGGCCGCATGAGGGGCGAGGTGCGCATCAACAACCGCATCGACGCGCTCTACGAGCTGTTGCCCGACGACGTGCTCGACGTGATCGCAGGGGGGAAGTTCCGGGTCGAGGTGGTGGCGTGAACGGCTGGGTGCGGCGCATCGATCTCGACACCTTTGCCTCGACGGTCTTCGAGCTGAAGGCGGGCGCGGGCGTGGTGACGGTGGGCCGCCGCGACACGGACATCGTCATCGAGTCCCCGCGCGTCTCGAGGAAGCAGTGCGTGTTCGTGAGCGATGACGGCCGCTGGCTGGTGGAAGACGCGGCCTCCACGGGCGGCACGTTCTTGAATGGCCGAAGGGTGCACCGGCAGAAGCTCGTTCATGGCGACACGTTGTGGCTCTACGACGCGCTGCTGGTGTTCCTGGAGACGCCGCCCAGCACGGTCGGTGGCTTAGAGGCGGGCCTCGACGAAAACCCCGACGATGCGAGCCGCGTACAGGTCTGGGCAGATTGGCTTCTCGAGCGCGGCGACCCCCTCGGTGAGCACTTGCTGGCCGCACACCCGATCGACACGGCGCTCGATGGGCTCTCTTCGCTGGTGAAAGAGGGCCGGCTCGAGCTGATCTGGCGTCACGGCCTCATTCATACGGCGAGGCTGCGTTGCATCAACGACGCGACGTACAACGATGTCGAGCTGATCGCGCGCTTCCTCTCGGTGCGGGTGGCCCGGTGGACGCGTGAGCTGACGGTGGATCTGTCGACCTGGGTGATGCCTTCGGCGAACCGCATTCACAAAGACGCCGCCGCGGTGTTGCGGGGGCTGCTGACGGGGCCTCACCTGCCCTGTCTGGAAAAGCTCTCGTTCGGCTACTTCGCCGAGCCGCTGCCGCCGTCGGTGTTCCTGCTGACGATGCTCGATCGGCTCAAGAACCGTTTCCCAAGGCTGACGACCAACCCGCGCACGCTGCTCGCCCCGGCCAAGACGGCCACGTTGGAAGTGATCCACGTGCCAGGGGGCCTCGACTTCCATGCGCCGGCTGCCAGAGATGGGCGCATTCCGCTCGACTCGGGGCTGTGGGTGGGGAGTTCGGCGCGCGGCCAGCTGAGGGCTCTGGCGCCGGGTGTTCATCGCATTGGGGTGGCCGAGTCGTTTCTGGTGCGGCAGCAGTCACCGCAGTGGTGTCTCATTCCGCTGGAGCATGGCGTGCTGCTGAACGGTCGCCGGGCGGTGGAGACACGGCTGCTGCCGGGGGATGTGATCGAAGAGCCGCGGGGTACGAGGTTCCGGTTCGAGGTTCGCTAGGAGAGGAAGATCAGGATCTCTTCGAAGGCAGTCGTGATGGCTTCTGAGTCAAGAACGTATCGACCGATCGAGCCAGCTCACGGCCATCGCTGATCGCCCAGACGATCAACGAGGCCCCTCGAGACGAGTCACCGCCTGCAAAGATCCCGGGCACGCTGGTCGCGAACGCACTGTTCACCTTCACGTTCCCACGGGCATCCAACTCGACGCCCAGCTGCTCATGCACCTGCCGACCATCTGCGCCCAGAAAGCCCATGGCCTCAATCAGCAGATCGACCTCAACCCGCTCCTCATCGGCGGCATTGTTCACATCTGCCCAGTGCAGCGCGGTGAGCTGCCCATCACGCCCTTCGAGCCGGGTGGTGCGGCGAGCAAACAACCGCGCCCCGCCCTCCTCCTGGCTCGATGAAGTTCGGAACACGAGCGGCCACTGCGGCCAGGGGTTCTTCTCTGAGCGAGACCGAGGCGGCGCAGGCATCAACTCGACCTGCATCACCGAAGCAGCGCCTTGCCGGTGCGCGGTGCCCAGGCAGTCAGACCCGGTGTCCCCCCCGCCCAGAATCACCACCCGTTTCCCGGTGGCGATCGCAGCCTGGCCCCGATTCTGTGCTTCCAGAAAGTCCATCGCGAGCACGACGCCCTTCAACTCGGTGCCCGGAAGCTCGAGCAGGCGCGGCCGCTGGGCGCCGATCGCGATCACCACCGCATTCGAGCCCGCCTTCAGCTCGGCCCAGGTCGGCTCGAGCCCGATGTCGACGCCCGTCTTGAACTCGATGCCTTCGGCCTCGAGGATCTCGAGCCGGCGATCGATCACCGATTTCTCCATCTTGAAATCGGGAATGCCGAACCGGAGCAGCCCGCCGATGCTCGAGGAGCGCTCGTAGACCGTGACCGTGTGACCGGCCTGATTGAGCTGCGCGGCCGCGGCCAGCCCAGCGGGCCCCGACCCCACGATCGACACCCTCAAGCCGGTGCGCACCGGGGGAACACGCGGCACCACCCAGCCTTCGGCAAAGGCCCGCTCGATGATTTCCTTCTCGAGGTGCTCGATGGTGACCGGATCCTGATCGATCGCCAGCACGCACGCGCCTTCGCACGGCGCGGGGCACAACCGGCCGGTGAACTCGGGGAAGTTGTTGGTGCTCGAGAGCACCTCCCACGCGGCCTTCCACCTGCCGGCGTACAGGTGCCCGTTGAAGTCCGGGATGATGTTCCCGAGCGGGCAGCCCCGCTGACAGAACGGAACACCACAATCCATGCAGCGGCCGGCTTGCCGTGTGGCCTCCTCCGGCGCGAGCGGAAGAGTGAACTCGCGTGAGTCTTTCACCCGCTGCGCCTGATCGCGCTTCTCGGGGGTGTGCCGATCCCAATCCATGAAGCCAGTCGGTTTGCCCACGACTCAGCCCTCCTTTCTGCCGACGACCCGAAGGCGCGGTTCGCCAGGTGTCGGAGCAGGAGGCCGCAACCGCGAAGCCCGCCGCGCCTGGAGAACCTTCCGATAGTCCGTGGGCATCACCTTCACGAATGAGGCGACCAGATGTTCCCAGTTGTCGATCACCCGCTGCGCGAGGGGGCTGCGGGTCAGCCGCAGGTGACTCTCGACCAGCCCGTAGACCAGCCAGATCTCTGACTCGTCGACGAGCGACTCGAGCTCGACCATCTCGAGGTTGCAGCGCTGCTTGAAGCTGCGGTTGCGATCGAGCACGTATGCCGTGCCTCCACTCATACCGGCCGCGAAGTTTCGACCCGTCGCGCCGAGCACCACCACCACGCCGCCGGTCATGTACTCGCAGCCGTGGTCGCCGACACCTTCCACCACCGCCTTCGCACCCGAGTTGCGCACCGCGAACCGTTCACCTGCGATGCCCGAGAAGTACGCCTCACCTTCCGTGGCTCCGTAGAGAACGGTGTTGCCGACGATGACGTTCTCTTCGGGGTGAAAGGTCGTGCCGTACGGCGGGTAGACGACCACGCGGCCGCCTGAGAGCCCCTTGGCCACGTAATCATTCGCCTCACCTTCCAACTCGAGCGTGACGCCGCGGCAGAGGAACGCGCCGAAGCTCTGACCCGCTGAGCCCTTGAGCTTGAGGTGCATCGCGTCGTCCGCGAGGCCTGAAGCGCCGTGACGCCGCACCAGCTCACCCGACAACATCGCGCCGATCGCACGATGTGAGTTCGAGACGGGAATCACGGTCTTTTCCCCGCGAGCGCGCGCCAGCAGCGCATGGTCGAGGTGACCGGTCAGATCCTTCTTCTGGGGCGTGACGCAGAACCGCGCCCCGTCTCGCGGCGGCTGCAGCAACGGACTGAGATCGACCTTGCGCGCCTTCCAATGCGTGACGTTCTTGCGCTGCCGCAGCCACTCGACGCGGCCGACGATGTCTTCGATCTTTCGTGCACCCAGCGCCGCCAGCCGACGACGCACGCCTTCGGCCAACTGCATGAAGAAGTGCACCACGTCTTCAGCGCGGCCGTGAAA
>JAYTAT010000943.1:0-2709 GCA_043737315.1 Archangium sp. | reverse complement strand
ACTGGTTGCGGCTCGAGAAGCCCGACGTGTTGTGTCTTCAAGAGATCAAAGCCTCACCCCACCAGGTTCCCGTGAGCATCGCAGAGCCGGAAGGGTACTGGACGCACTGGCACGGGCTGGGTGGGTACTCGGGCGTGGCGCTGCTGATCTCCAAGACGTTCTGCCCGGTGCAGCCGGTGTTCAGCTCACCTTCGTTCGACCTCGAGTGCCGCATTCTCGTGGCGACGCTCGGCGATGTGGAAGTGGCCAGCATCTACGTGCCCAACGGCGGCAAGGACTTCCCCGCCAAGCTGCGTTTCCTCGAGGCGATGCAGGCGTACGTCGCCCAGCGGCATGCAGAGGGCCTGAGGCTGGTGCTCTGCGGCGACTTCAACGTCGCGCGCACCGAACGTGACGTGCACGAGAAGCTGCGTGACCCGAACCTCGCCGGCCAGACGCCGGGGGAACGCGCCCTGCTCGAGGCCCTCTTCGCGCACGGGCTCACGGATCTCGGGCGGCACTTTGCTCCTGAGGATGACGCGCTGTTCACCTGGTGGGCGCCGTGGCGGCAGTACCGCGAGCGCAACATCGGCTGGCGGTTGGACTTCGTGACCAGCAGTCCTGCACTCACCAGCAAGGCCATCAAGTGCACATCGCTGCGTGAGTTCGGCACCAGCGATCACGGCCCGGTCACCGCGGTGTTCGAAGGTCCCCTGTTCGACCCCACGCAGGTCAAACAAGGGGGGCCGCGCGCAATCAAGCCACCCGAAGGGCCGCAGCTCGATCTCTTCGCCTGCTGAGCTTCAGGCCTCGAGCGCGTACTCGAGACCTGCCCGCACCGCCGCGGCCTGCGCCTCGTTGCATTGCGCGGGCGTGCTGCGCGGGCTGTCGGGGTACACCTCGGTGGTGGTGGTGAAGCGCGCGCCCGTGAGCGCCACGCACAAGCCCAACGGCTTTGCGTCGTAGTTCACGATGCCGCGTGACTGCAGCGCCTCACCGATGAGCAGGCCCTTGTCATCGGGCTCGGCGATGTGAGTCACCTTCTCGACGGCCGCGATGATGGCCTGCTGAAAGCCCAGCTGCGGGTTGGCTGTGTCGGCCACCAGATAGAACCCGTCGGGAATGACGCCGGGCTCGTAGGGCTTGCCGTCGCGCGCTGCCAGCGCGGGCCGAAACTCGCTCTCGTCAGAATCGGTCGTCTCGTGCAGGTCGAGGTGCGCGAGGAAGCGGTCGCGGTACGTCGCCACGTACGCCATCAGCAGCCTCGCCTCGGCCGCAGCGCCCTCGGGCTTGAACGAGCGGTTGGGGTCGACCGCCTCGGGGTTCCACCGTTGAATGCGCTCGTAGCTCCAGGGGCTGACGCAGGGCGCGATGAGCAGGTTGAGCCGGCCCTCAAAGGCGCTGGCGTCGCACTCTGCGAAGCGCAACGCGCCGTGCACGCCGCTCGTCTCGTAGCCATGCACGCCGCCCGTCACCAAAGCGACGGGCAGGCCGTCACCCCACGCCCGGCTCTTCATCAGCAGGAGCGGAAAGCGCCCGTCGTCGCCGCAGTCGAGCGCACCGTACGGGATGAGCTCGAAGCGCGAGGCGAGCCGCTCGATGGCGCTCACCACCTCATCAACGTAGCTGCGTCGCTTCGGCACCGAGGCCCGCCAGCGAACACGCTCAGCGGTGGTCCAGGGCGATCCTTGGGTTCCGATGGGAAAGGGCGGGGGCGTCGAACTCATGTGAAGGCAGTCGTAGCACCCGGGGTCACAGCGCGTAGAGCAGCAGGTGCTGCCAGGGCAGGCCCTCGAAGCGCCCCACCCGGTGGTACCCGGCCGCGCCCAGCTCCTTGTCCACCTGCTCCACCGTCATCGCGTGCTCTGGCTTGATGGGCACCGCGGGGTCATTCGCCCGGAACTCCACCAACGCCACGCGCCCCCCCGGTTTGAGCGCCGGCTTGAGCGCCGCGAGGAAAGCCTCGGGGCGGGCCAGCTCGTGAAACACGTCGACCATCAACACCAGGTCGATGGCCTGGGCGGGCAGCCCCGTCTGGTCTTCGGTGGTGTGAACGGCAATCACATTGGTGAGCCCGGCCTGGCGCACGTTCTGTTCGAGGCGGGTGAGCATCTCGAGCTGAATGTCGGTGGCGTAGACCCGGCCCGAGGGTCCCACCCGCCTGGACAACCGCAGCGCGTGGTAGCCGACGCCCGCGCCCACGTCAGCCACGGTCTGCCCGGGTTGAAGGCCCAGCGCCTCGAGCATCGCCTCGGGGGCTTCTTCCTGCTCCCGCTCGGGGCGCACCAGCCAGTCTTCGGCTCCGGCAGACATCGGAGGCGCCGGAACGCGGCCCCGCACCGCTGCAGCGTCGGGCGGCGGCGGGTTCACTGGCTTGGGGGCCGGGCGACACCCCACCGCGATCAGGCACCACACCGTGAGCCACGTCAGTCGCCGCGCCATGGCGATGTGTTCACAACGCCGCGCACTGAGCGCAACACCGCGATGGCATGGCCTGTGAGACATTGAAGTGCATGAACAAACCCCCGGCCGCGGTGTTGGGTTCGTCGTCTCGATGAGCGCCCGGCTGCGAGCGTTGTTGGCGTTGGCCTGGTGGGCAGGCTTCTACGGGCTCGGGCTCGCGCTGACCTGTGCGCTGCTCTGGGTGCCGTGGGCTCAAGCCACCTACTCGCGGCAACTCTCCGCGGCGGGCGTCATCTCGGGGGTGCTCGGGCTCACGGTCGCATGGGC
>JAYTAT010000942.1:0-2711 GCA_043737315.1 Archangium sp. | reverse complement strand
AGGGCGAGCACCGCCCCTGCGCCGTCGCGTGCAACGACGACACCGTCTGCGTCTCATGAACCGGCCCACCCGCGACGGTGAGGGTCAACGTGCCGGCGAAAGCATCGGTGACGGTCGACGACGTGGTGATGGTCACCGTACCCATCGACCCAGCGGCGATCGGAGCGGTGACGGCTCGCCTCACCGACGCCAATGGTGCCACGCTCGCCCAGAGCACTCTCACCGTCACCCCTCGCTGAACCTTCACGCCGGAGCTGCCCTTGTCTCGTTCTTCCATCGTCGTCTGTTGCGCCGCGTTCATTCTTTCTGGCTGCGGGGCCGTCGGCTTCGACGTCGAGCAGAAGCTGCCCGAGCAGCGCATTCAGAAGAGCGCGCTGGGTGGGTTGCTGCCCTCGTTGTTTGCCAACCCAGCGAAGCTGACGGTCGACCTGAAGGCCGAGCAGGAGAAACGCGGCACGGGGCCCGCGACGAAGATCTTGCTCAAGAAGCTGCAGTTCAACATCACGCCCGCGGGCGCTCCGTCAGGGAACTTCGATTTCCTGGAAGAGGCGCACCTGTTCGCCGAGTCGAGCGCCGCGGGGTTGCCCAAGGTGGAGATCGCCACGCTCAAGCCCGTGCCGCGCGGCGCGACCAGCGTCGACTTCAAGATCGTGCCGAACGTGAACCTGCTCCCGTACGTGAAAGCAGGGGCTGAGCTCTCGGTGACCGCCACCGGCACGCAGCCAAATCAAGACATCACGTTCGACGGGTTGTTGATCATCGACGTGCGAATCTGAACTTCCTCTCCCGGCGAAGCGGGCCTCACCTCAAGGAGCGCAGCTGTCGAGCGAACTGCTCACCAACGACAACCCGCCCACCCGGCACGTCATCGATGCCACCGAACACGTGGTCGTCGCCGTACACGCTTCAAAACAAGCCCTGCCCGACCCCGTCGAAGGCGCCTGCAGCGTTCCGCACGCGCCGCTCTGACACTGCGAATCCGTCACGCAGGTCTCGCCCCCGCGCAGCACCCCGATCGTCTGAGCGCGGCATCGCAACGTCAGCGCGGAAAACGGAGCCGCCGGGCTCAGCTCAGCCGCGCACACCGCCGTGCCGCCTGCAGGCCGGCAATCGACATCGGCCATACACGGCGCACCCGCGCACAGCCGGCGCGTCACGAACTTGTCATCGGCCGTTCCCGCGACCGCATCCGACCCGCGGCTGAGCAGGTGCGTGGTGGCCAGGCAGCTCAACGGCAGCGTGCCCCCGTCGACAGCGCACGTGTCGCCATCGCGGCACAGGCTCGCGCACGTTCCGCCCCGGCGCACGCCGCGCGAATCGTCGAGCACGCAGAACGAGCTGCGGCACTGACCGTTGAACGTGCAGCTGGCACCTGCCGGCAGCGCGCCCAGAGGGGGGCTGCACGTGGTGGTGAACTGCGGGGCGGTGGTCGAGGCGGTGATGCGCACCCGGCAGGTGAGGCCTGCGTCGTAGCCGCCACAATCCTGTTCGGCTTCGCAACGCGGCCGGCACCCCCGCACGTAGCCCTGGTTGCCGTACGCGGTGCTCAGCAGGAAGTCGCCGTCACACACGCCCGCTCCACCGCAGTCGGCATCGGCCGCGCAGCCGGCGAAGCAGAAGTAGGGAGCAACCGCCGGCGGCAGAGGGTCCTTCACGCAATGGCCGCTCTTGCACTGGCGGTCGCCTGAAACCACCCCGCCATCGGCCAGCGGCACGGCACGACACGAAGCGAGCGCTCCGCCGTCGCCCACGTTGAACTGGCAGACCGCACCCACTTCGTCGTCATCGGACGGCACGTCGTACGGCTGGCAGCTGAGCCCCGGCCGGCACGAAAGGTCAGCCTGGCACTTCGCCCCGAAGCCGGTGTCAGCGAGGCACAGGCCATACTCGCGGCCGCTGGAGTCGCCCGAGAACGCCGTACATTTCTCACCCGCGGGGCAGGTGCCTGAAGCAAACGGGTTGCAGTACGCGCGGCACAGGGCCACCGACGCGCTCTCGGGCACGCACTGCAGGTTGGGTTGGCAGTTGTTGGTGCCGTCAGGGTTGCGCACGCACGGCTCGCGCAGACCGCGATTGGAGTTGGGCGAAAAACACACCCCGATCGGCCCCATCGACTCGAATACCAACGACGTGGTCGAGCTGTACGTGAGGCCGTAGCAGATCTGACCTGCGGCGCAGTTCGGTTGATAGAGGGCGCAGGCGGCCAGACACACCGGGTCGCTCCCGAGGAGCACGCACACCAGATTCTGGCCACACGAGATGCCTTCAGGGCACGGCGCGTTCGAAGGCGCGCCCACGCAGAAGTTCCCCGAACTGCACTTGAGGCCGTTGGGGCAATGCACGTCTGACGAGCACCCCACGCAGCGGCCGCTGGTCGAGCAGTGGGCGGGCCCCGGCGGCTGGCATTGATCGTCGCGCGTACACTGCACGCACTGTCGAAGCGCGGTGTCGCAGACCGGGCGTTCCCGGGGGCAATCGATGCTCGCGCCACACTCCGCGCACGAGAACGTCGCCCTGTCGCAGAAGCCCGTGCCGCAATCGGTGTTGCTGGTGCAGCCGCGGAATCGGCACTGGCTGCCCACGCAGCGCTCGCCCAGGCCACACTCGAGGTCGTCACTGCAGGGCACGTCGGTTTCGCACACCCCCTGGCGGCACACGCCGCCCAGCGTCACGCACCCTTCGGCGGAGTCACAGGCCGTGGGTTCGACGCC
>JAYTAT010000941.1:0-2714 GCA_043737315.1 Archangium sp. | reverse complement strand
CCATCGAACACGGTGGGGGTCATGCTGGTGCCCTGGCCAGAACAATCCTGGCCGCCACTCACGCAAGAGATCGAGGGGGTGGTGCCGACGATGCGCGCCGCCACCTGGTACGCCTTCATGCCTTCCGAGCGGGTGGGCACGTAGATGCGGTACTCGTTCGCAGAGACCGGTTGCACGGCGATCTCGCTGGCGAAGCTGGCGATCTGGACGGACTGCGTTGCGTTCAGCTTGAGATCCTTCAGCCGCAGGACCGCCGAGGGCCCCGCGTCAGCGCTCAACTCAGGCAGGCCGATCAGATCGAGCGGCAGCGCCACGACCGAGCCGGTGCCATAGCGTTTGTTGGTGTTCGCGTTGGCGACGAACAAGACGCCTTCGGTCGACCCCGCCACGTCGACGTGCGCGATCCCCACGGGGAAGTAGAGCCGATCGAGCGGAGGCGCATTCGCCCGGTTCGAATCGGGACAACCGGCAAGCAGAAGCACAACGGGAATGAGTTTCATCTGAAGCTTCACGACTCCGCCTGGATCTTCGAGAAGTCGGCCACGGTTCCGAAGAGCCCGCCGATCTCCATGAGCAACCGCACGCGGTTTTCCCGCAGCGCCTTGTCTTCCGCCATCACCATCACCTTGTCGAAGAACGTGTCGACGAAGGGCTTGAGCGGCACCACCTTCGCCATCGCGCCCGCATAGTCGTCAGCCTTCACCGCCGTCACGAACGCCGCGCTCACCTTCGAGACCTCGGCGTAGAGCGCCTTCTCGGGCTCATCGGTGAGCTTCCTGGGGTCGACCGCTTCACGCGAGACGTCCCTGGCCTGCTTCTCGACGATGTTCGCCACGCGCTTGAAGGTCGCGGCCAGCGACGAGAAGTCGGGGCGGCTCACGTAGGCCGAGATCGCCTCGAGCCTCAGCTGCGCAGCAGTGAGGTCGTCGAAGCCCGAAGACAGCACGGCCTCCACCACGTCGGCGCGGTGGTTCTCTTTCCAGGTCGACTCGAGCCGGCCGCGGAAGAACTCCACCAGCTGATCCTTCACGCTCGGATCGGTGGGTTTGCGCTTGGCGTCGACCAGCTTTACGCCCAACTGCGAGACCGACTCGTCGATCGCTGCTGACAAAGAGAAGCGGTACCCGCGCGCGATCACGATGCGAATGAACGTGATGGCCGCACGCCGCAGCGCGAAGTCGTCTTTCGCCCCCGTGGGCTTCTTGCCGATGCCAAAGAGTCCGCAGAGCGAGTCGAGACGATCGGCAAGCCCGATGATTGCACCCGCGTCTTGCGTGGGCAGCCCGTCACCGGCGCCGCGCGGCAGGTAGTGCTCGAAGATCGCCAGCGCGACTTCCTTCGGCTCCTTGTCGTGGAGCGCGTATTCGCGGCCCATCACGCCCTGCAGCTCAGGGAACTCACCGACCATGCCGGTGTTGAGGTCGGCCTTGCAGAGGGTCGCCGCGCGCTCCACGGTGGGAATCAACGCGGTCTGACCAACGGCCTTCGCGATGAAGGCCCCCAGCGACCGAATGCGATCGGTCTTCTCAGACATGCTGCCGAGCTTGTCGATCCACGAGCGGCGCTTGAGCTTCTCCATGCGCTCCGGGGCCGACAGCGGCATGCGGCGATCTTCGTCGAAGAAGAAGCGGCCGTCGGTGAGCCGGGCGCGCAGCACGCGCTCGTAGCCCTTGATCGACAGCTGTTCGTCTTTCACCGGCGTGTTGCTGACCGCGATGAACTTGGGGAGCAGCTTCCCCTCTGCCGCAGTGAGGCTGAAGTAGCGCTGGTGGCTCTTCATTTCCTGAATGAGCACTTCAGGGGGGAGATCGAGGTGACGCTCTTCGAAGGTGCCCACCACCGGCGAGGGGAACTCGACGAGGTTCACCACCTGATCGAGCAACGCCTCGTCGGGCAGCACCGTGCCTCCAGCCTTCTTCGCGGCGGCGGCGATGCGCTCGACCATCAGCGCACGGCGCTTGGCCACATCGGGGATCACGTGGGCCTTCTCGAGCTGAGCCTCGTAATCGGCAGGCTTCTCGACCGTGATCGGCGCAGGCGAGAGGAAGCGGTGACCGCGCGTCACGCGCCCGCTCTTCACGTCGGAGAACGTCACCGGCACCACTTCGGTGCCCAGCAACGCGACGATCCACTGGAGTGGACGGCCGAAGCTCTGCTCCACGTCGCCCCAGCGCATCTGCTTTGCGAAGTTGATCTTGCGGGTGCAGAGGTTGAGCACTTCGGAGAGCAGCTCGAAGGTGCGGCGGCCTTTCTCTTCCACCGTGGCCATCAGGTAGTCGCCCTTGGGCGTGCTGACCTTCTTCAACTGATCGACCGGCAGCTTCACGCTCTCGGCGAACTTGATCGCCGGCTGGGTGGGCGCGCCCGCCGCGTCGAAGGAAGCCTTCACCGACGGGCCCTTCACTTCCTTCATCACGTCGTCGGTCTTCTCGGCGACGTCAGCTATCAGCAGGGCGAGCCTGCGCGGCGTGCCGAAGCGGCGAATCGCGCCGTGCTTGATGTTGAGCGCGACGCACTGCTCGGTGAAGGTCCTCTCGAGATCGTCGAGGGCCGGCACCACGAACCGTGCGGGCAGCTCTTCGGTTCCCAGTTCAAAGAGCAGCTCAGCCACGGGGGGCCTCCTTCTTTCTGGTCACTTCGCCTTGGCCCGGGTCCTCGCTTCGCTCCGGTCCCGGCTGGTCCGGCGTTCCGCCAGACCGGCTCCGTTCCTTCTT
>JAYTAT010000940.1:0-2716 GCA_043737315.1 Archangium sp. | reverse complement strand
CGGTGAAGCGCAGCGCGAAGCCCGAAGAGCCGAGCACGTTCGACTCGACGCGCACCACCTCGGCCTTCACCTTCACCTCGCGGCCCTTCTGCGGCAGTTGCAGGGTCACGTGAAGTTTCGTGCCGATCTTCAAAAAGAAGCTCGACTCGAGAAACATGCCGCCCACCGAGAGGTTGAGCGTGGGGAGCGTCGCTTCGAAGAAGCGTGAAGGCTCGTCTGCGAGGCTCAGCCGCGCTCGCACGTGAATCTCTGCGCGCGGGTACGAGCGGCGGGGATCGCTCGAGGTGGTGGCAGCGGCGGTTGGTTTCTGCGCGAGCGGCACCTTCAAAGGCACCGGGCTGGGCGAACGCTGCATCGAAGCGAGCGCGCCTGCCCGGGGCACGGAGGTCGCAATCGGCTGCAGCCTGGAGGGCAGCGCAGGTTTCGGCGGCAGAACGGCCGGCTTCTGCTCGAGCTTCGACCTGATGAGGGAAGATTTTAAGCCCTCTCCCCGACCCGCTCCCCCGCGAGGGGAAACGAGAATCGGGGGCTCCCGTTTACGGGTATCGAGCGACTTCGCCAGTGAGGTCAGAGAACTCGCCTGTTTCGCCTTGCTGGCCATGCCGCCCCCCGCGGTGAAGCGTGTGTGACTTAGGCTGCGCTCTTGCCACGAAGGCCAGCCGCGTCACGCAGCTCGTCCTTCTTGTCGGTGCGCTCCCAGGTGAACTCGCTGCGGCCGAAGTGACCGTACGCCGCGGTGCGCTGGTAGATGGGCTTGAGCAGGTCGAGGTGCTCGATGATCTCGGCCGGCTTGAGGCCGAAGGTGTTGCGCACGGCCTTCACGATGCGGTCTTCATCGACCGCCGCGGTGCCGAACGTCTCGACCATCACGCTGACCGGCTCTGCCACGCCGATGGCGTAGGAGATCTGCACTTCGCAACGCGTCGCAAGGCCCGCGGCGACCACGTTCTTGGCGATGTAGCGGCCCATGTAAGCGGCCGAACGATCGACCTTCGAGGGATCCTTGCCGGAGAACGCGCCGCCGCCGTGACGGCCCATGCCGCCGTAGGTGTCGACGATGATCTTGCGGCCGGTGACGCCAGAGTCGCCCATCGGGCCACCGACGACGAAACGGCCGGTGGGGTTGATGAAGAACTTGGTCTTCTTGTCCATCAGCTTGGCGGGGAGCGAGGCCTTGATGACCTCTTCCATGATGACGTCTTTGATCTTCTTGTTGGACGCTTCTTCCGCGTGCTGCGTGGAGACGACGACCGTGTCGATGCGAACCGGCTTGCCGTCGACGTACTCGACGGTGACCTGGCTCTTGCCGTCAGGGCGCAACCACGCGTGCTTCTTCTTGCGGATGTCGGCGAGCTTTTTCGCGAGCGCGTGCGCGTAGTGAATCGGCGCAGGCATCAGCTCGGCGGTCTCGTTGCAGGCGTAACCGAACATCATGCCCTGGTCGCCGGCGCCCTGCTCCTTGGCGCCCTTCTCGTCGACGCCGCGAGCGATGTCCTGGCTCTGGCCTTCGATCGCCACCATCACGCCGCAGGTGTTGCCGTCGTAACCCATGGAAGAGTCGGTGTAGCCAATCTTGCAGATCGTGCTGCGAACGATCTTGGGAATGTCGATCCACGCGTTGGTGGTGACTTCACCTGCGACGATCGCGATGCCCGTCTTGACCAGGGTCTCCACGGCGATGCGAGCGCGGGGGTCTTTTTCGATCAGCGCGTCAACCACGCCGTCGGAGATTTGGTCGCAAATCTTGTCCGGGTGACCTTCAGTGACCGACTCCGACGTAAACAGATAGTCCTTCGGCATGGCGTTCCTCGAGTGTGGGTTACGGCGGGGTGGCCCCATAGCGCGCGAGACGCATCGCGGCAATGGGCTGGATGTCTGGTGCCAGCTGGAAAAGCCACCCGCGCAGAAAGCAGGAAGCAGAGGTGAAGTACAACCTGGTCAAGCAGTCGGGCGGCTGGAAGGTTGTCGACGGGCAGGCTCAGCCCTCCGGCAGGCCACGCGGGAAAAGGCTCCGAAAATGAAGGACGTACAGCTCAAGTGACAGGTGGCTGTTTCTAAGGGATCGTCTGGCCGTTCCCCGGCAACTCAGCCAGTACAACCTTTCTTGGAGGCAACAACATGGTGAAGCGCATCTCGATGCTCGTGGTCGGCAGCCTGGTGATGGTGGCGTGTGGTCCCGGAGCGAAGATCGACGGCAAACAGGGCGCCGCTGAAGCTTTGTTCGCGGCCTCGCAGCCCTCGAAGGCCAGCAGCTCGGCTTCCCCCATCGACGTCAGCGCGAACTGCCCGCACGGCGGCACCGCAGAAATCAACGGCGTGGGTATCAGCATCGGCAGCGGCAGCGGTGGCGCCGCCGTCGGTACGAACTTCAACATGAAGTACAACGGCTGCGGCGTCGCCAAGGGCGACATCGGCATCGCCATCTACAACGGCGAGCTGAAGTTCACGCAGAACATCATGGCCAGCAGCGGCAACGCGCTGATCGAGCAGGGCTTCAAGGGCAAGGTGCTGGTGCAGGGCGCGTATGACGACTTCCTCGACGTCGACGTGAGCCAGCGGGTCGCGGTCGGCGATCTCGGCGCGAACGGCACGGGTGTCTCGGTGGTCCTCAAGGGCACCATCAGCACCAGCGAAGGCACCTTTACCTTCGACGAATCCATCAACGTCGTCGCCGGTCAGATCTCGGCGAAGATCACCGCCAGCCGCTAATTCCTCG
>JAYTAT010000939.1:0-2718 GCA_043737315.1 Archangium sp. | reverse complement strand
CAACGCCCAAACACCTTCGACACCACGCGCTTCAAGGCAGCCGGTCATTTGAAGCGCACCTTCGTCTTCACTCCGCTCTTCACTTCTTCCTGAAACGGTTTCACGCCTTCTTGAAACACCTGCAGCACGATCGTCGATTGATCAGGTGAAGTGTCTTCGACCTCGAACTCCATCCCCGTGCTCACTGGATGAGCGTGTTCGATCTCCACCAGCACCGCCACCGAGAGCGCCGCATCGTTCGCGCGTGGATCCTCTCGCAGCGAGACCTTCGTCTCCTTGATGACCAGCGCGATCGGTGCCGTCGAAATCGACAGCTTCAACGGCCTGGTCGCCAGCTTGACCAGTTGCTCCTTGAGCTTCGTGACCTCAGCGCCGGTGATGAGCCCATCTCGATTCGAATCGACCGCTTCCCGAAGCAGCAGACAGCGGTCACCCGAATCGACATCCATCACGATGAGCGCAGACACCTTCGTCTTCGTCAGCGTGACGGTGAGCTTCTTGTGAAAGCCGCTGGGGTGCCCGAGCGCCTCTGTGGCGACGAGCAGTCCCAGCAGCAGGAGCGCCCTATTCCGGATCGCTGTGGAACCCATGGAAGAGCTTCCGCACGTCCGGCATCACGCGCGGCACGAAGGGGACGTCGTTGCCCACCGCCAGGATCCGCTTCGGTACACGCAGCGGCTGCTTGATGGTGCGATCGACCCAGATGGGATTGGTGAAGGCATACGGCGTGACGATCTGCCGCTGCGTGGGCTTGTACTTCCCGAACGTGGGCGAGAAGCCGAAGGAAGAGCCGATCACCCCCACCGCGTCGCTTATCTCGAGTGAAGGCACCTCGTATGCCGTGTGCACCGGCCACATCGACTCATCCCCCGCGGCCTCGACCACGATGTACGAGCCGTCGGGAATGTTCGAGTACCGCTTCACCACGTCGAGCCGGTTCACTTCGCGCGTGTCAGGCACGTCGATCACGTCGAGCTTCACCGGCACCTTCGCGTCACGGCCGCCGCGCCGCACCGTCACGCGCTTCAGATCCATCCACGGAGCCGCGCGCGCCACGATGTGCACGTCGATGACGCCGTCAGCTGCGACCACCGTGCTGCCCAGGCCCTGCGCATTGACCGTCACCTCGAGAATGGGACCGTTGGTGACCAGCGCCTTGCCCGCGTGAATGCCCGCGAACACGGCATCTTCATCAAGCCCACGCATGGTGCCGTTGGCCGTGTCACCGACCTGCACATAGGTGCGCGGCAGGCCCGCCTCCGACTTCTCACCGTGCGAATCGGAGTTCCCCGTCGCGGTCACGTGCTGACCCCTCGAAAGCAGGAGGAACCAGTCGTCCTGCGCTCCGGGCTGCAGCGGCTGGAGCTCGAAGCCACCGTCGGCCTCGATCTTCACCACCTCGTTGAGAATCTGACCGGGCGCGGGCAGGCAATTGGTGGTGGTCGGCCCACCGGGGCCACAGCGCGGAATGCTCGGCTCAGGCCCCGGCGGCGGCACCGCGGGAATGCGGTACGGGAACATGATGTCGGTGCGTTTACCGTTGAAGACCTCCATCGCGTCGAACTCGCGCGAGAAGTTCGACGGATCGTACGGGGAGAGCCCGCCATCAGGCAGCGGCTTGGTATCGACCGAGACCGCCGAGTAGCCGGGCAACGGCTCGCCCGTGTAGCCCGAGATGTTGAAGGCGTTGAAGTACCCGAGGATGGTGTCGCGCGGGTGATTGACCTGCACCACCGTCTTCTGTGGATCCGTACCGAGCGCACGCAGCTGAGCGAACAGCTCACCGGGCGGCCGGAAGAACCAGCGGAAGCTGCCGTGCTGCACGGGGCCGGGCTGCAGCGCGAGCGGGAAGCCGTTGAAGTGACCCATCTCGAGCGTGGTGAGCTCGAGGCCCACTGAGCTTGCGAGCCAATCATCGAGACCGAGCGCCTCGATGGTGGGTGCGTAGTCGGCCACGTAGTTGTGATCGGTGGACACCACGAGATCCACGCCTTCGACCGCGAAGCTGGTGACGCGCGCCTCGAGCGCCATGTCGCTGTCGACCGACTTGATCGAGTGCACGTGGAAGTCGGCGCTGATCCACCCCGGCGTGCCGACCACCTGGGTGAGCTTGAAGCCCACGTTCGTGGTCTTGCCCGCGGTGATCTCGATGTCCTGCTTCTGCAGGTCGTACTCGATGCCACGCGATGCGTAGACCGTGTACTTGCCGGGCCGAATCGCGCGCCCGCCCCCACCGTTCGCGTAGAAGAACTTTTCCACGTACTCGCGCGTGGCCGGATCAGCCGCGGAGTCGTTGATCAGATCAGATTGCCGCATGCGCTCGCCGACCTTGAGGTCGTAGAAGAACTGGCGCGGCTGCAGCGTGGGATCTTCGTTCTCGTACACGCCCAGCACCGTGATCTTCGCGGGCAGGGGCTGGCCCCGTTCATCGGTGACCGCGACGCGCAGCTCGCCCGGCTGCTCGAGCTCGAAGTTCATCGTGGCAGAGCCGCCTTGGGTGACTTCGACCTCGACTGCGCTCCTAGCCACCGAACGGATTCGATCGAGCGCGTAGCCTGCGTACTTGCCTGCAGGCACCGGTGCCGTCCACACGCCGCCTCTGCGCGTGGTGGCCTGCGTGACGTAGTTGCCCTTGTCGTCTTGCAGCACGACCGAGAGCCCCTCGAGCGGCAGGTTCGTCTTCGCCTCTCGCACGAAGCCAGAGACCGTTCCGTACGG
>JAYTAT010000938.1:0-2721 GCA_043737315.1 Archangium sp. | reverse complement strand
GCGTTTCCCCCTCTGTCACGCTCACGAGACGGCACACATGCGCTCACTGTCACCTGCGCGCGACGCCGGAGCCGAGCGCGAAGTTCCTTTACGCTCTGCTGTCCCGAGTCGCGCCAGTCGAGAAGGAAAGTGGCGCATGACATCGCGACAGGTGCCCAGAAGCGCCCGTGCAAGCCGCCGGAACGACGCGCACCGCAGGTTGGAACGGCGCGTGCGAACTGTGTCTGCAGACCTCGTGAAACGCGTGCGTTTCACAGCAGACCCAAGGAGCTGTTCATGATTCGGACACTGACTGGAATTCTCACCGCACTGACCCTCGCGGGTTGTGGTGTCGATGACTCCGCCATCGTGATTCGCAACGACGTGTCGCAGGCCGAGCGCTTCGAAGGCGCCAACGAAGAAGGCGAACTCCGTTCGAGCAGCACGCACGACGCCGTGTTCGAGGCCGCGGGCAGTGAGTTCAACGTGCCGGCCGCCTTGCTCAAGTCGATGGCCTATTCGCTGACGCGCTACGAGATGATCAGCAGCGAAGGTGAGTTCGAAGGTGTGCAGCCGACCTACGGCCTGATGGCGCTCACGCCCACGATGATGGCGGATGCGCTGAGCACCGCGCAGGTGTCTGAAGAGAGGGCGAAGACCGACGTCACCGCGAACGTGCGCGTGGCAGCCGCGTGGTTGTCGAAGCGCGCCGAGGCCCAGGCGATCGACCGCGAGAAGCTGCTCGCGTGGGCGCCGGTCATCGGCGAGTACACCGGCCTCGAAGATCCACAGGTGCGCACCGCGTTCGTGCAAGGCGAAGTCTATTCAGCCCTCAAGCTCGGCGTGGGCCGCTTCTCGGAAGAGCTCGAAGTCTCCGGCAAGACGCAGGAACTGGAGGCCTCGGTCGGTGAGTACGCCGAGGTGCTGCAGGGCCTCTCGCGCGCCCCCGACTACGGCCCGGCCGTGTGGCGCCCCTCACCCAACTTCAACTCACGCAGCGGAACGCGGCCGCAGCTGGTCATCATCCACACCTGCGAAGGCGCGTACTCGGGCTGCTGGGGCTGGCTGTCGAACAGCCGCGCCGGGGCGAGCGCGCACTACGTGGTGAACACCACCGGCTCTGAGATCAGCCAGCTGGTGAAGGAGTCGGATCGCGCCTGGCACATCGCCGCCGACTACGAGTGCAGCCGCAATGGGGGCCAGCTGTGCGGCCTCAACGGCCAGAGTGGCAACAGCCTCTCGGTGGGCATCGAGCACGCCGGCTTCGCTTCGCAGTCGAGCTGGCCCGCAGGTCAGATCGACGCTTCGGCCCGCCTGGTGTGCAACATCACCAAGGACTGGGGCATCGCGCGCGACCGTTTTCACATCGTGGGTCACGGTCAGCTGCAGCCGTGGAACCGCACCGACCCGGGTCGCAACTGGCCGTGGACGGCGTACCTGCAGAAGATCAACGCGGTGTGTGCACCGCCTGCGCCGACCCCGACCCCGACGCCCAACCCCGGCCCGGCACCTGCGCCGGTCGGTACGGTGATCGTCGACAGCAACAACGCGAACAACAACCAGGCTCGTGGCTACGTGCAGGTCTCGGCGAACTGGAAGAGCTCGGCCAACATCGCCGGCTACTACGGCAGCGGGTACTGGTACGCGACCACCGCCGAGGTGAGCGATGGCGCAGCGTTCTTCTTCAAGCTCGACGCTGACGGTGCGCGCACCATCGACGCCTGGTGGACGTCGGCCAGCGATCGTTCGACCGCTGCCTCTTTCGTGGCCTTCAACTCGCGTGGTGAGCGCGTGGGCACCGGCACGGCGAACCAGACGGTCAATGGTGGCAAGTGGAACCAGGTCGGCCGGTTCAACTTCACCGCCGGCTGGAACAAGATCGTGCTCTCGCGTTGGCAGGCGCCGGGCAAGGTCGTGATTGCCGACGGCGTGCGCATCCGCTGAAGTCGGCGTGATGTGGCGACTCGTGCTGATGCTTTGTCTGGTGTCGGCCTGTAGCCGCAAGCCCGCTTCGACGCCCGTCGTCGATGCGGGCTTCGTCGTTCCGAAGGTGGCCGTGCGGTTGGTACTTCCAGATGCGGGCTATCCGCTCGCGTGGATCTCGGAGGCCTCTGGCCTGCCGCAGGTGGTGATCGATGGGCGCGCGGTCACCCGTTCGCCGGCAGCGCACTACCTTGCTGCCGTGCACGCTGACGGTCTCTTCGTCACGCGCAGCCAGAATGAAGGCGAGCAGCTGTTGTTTCTGTCACCCGATGGCGGGAGCAAGCCTGTGAGCGCTCCTTCCCCGCGCGCTCGTGGCGTGAGCTGTGCCGGTGGCGTCACCCTGTTCGAGTCGGGGCTCGATGGGCTCTCGAACCTCGCGCTCGTCGATGGGGGCCAGCTGATCACCCACCCCGCTGGGAGCTTCGAGCCAAGCGTGGCGCCGGATGGGCGGTGGTTTGCGTTCGTGTCGAGCCGCGATGGCGACGCGGAGATCTACCGGGCAGCGATCGACGGTGGCCAGCTGCAGCGGCTGACGGCGTTTCACCTCGATGACGTCGCGCCGAGGATCAGCCCTGACGGAAAGTGGATCGTGTTCGTGAGCAATCGCGAGGGGCAAGACAGGTTGTTCCTGGTGAAGCCTGATGGTCGTGGTCAGCGGCGGCTGCATTCCGAAGCCGCGCAAGACACGCGGTGGGATGCAGGCGAGTACGAAGCCGGTGAGGCCGATGCGGTGTGGACTCCCGATTCGGCTGAGCTGGT
>JAYTAT010000937.1:0-2722 GCA_043737315.1 Archangium sp. | reverse complement strand
GACATCGCAGGCCATTCCACCCATTCCACACGCGGTCTGCGCGGTGCCCGACTGGCATTGCCCGCTCGCATCACAACAACCGAAGGGACAGCTGCCCTCATCGCAGCTCTCCTTCAGCGGTCCGCACTGCAGAAGGGTCAGCGACAGTGCAGCGAGGGCGATCAGCAATCGGTTCTGGTTCATGGCCATCTGTCGTTTAAGGCCGGGAATCTGGGTAACCAGAGATGAAAGAGCTCAGCGCCGCTGCTTGACGATGGGCATCGGCTCCATGGCCAGGCCGGGCCCCCTGATCCCCGTGATTCGCGCCCTGCGCGTGTCAGCGCCGACTCTCGGCGTGCGGTGGTGGTTTCGCGACTCGCGACTGGGCCCGCCCTGGGCGTGGGCGCCGTGGTGACGGGAGGCACCGATACGTCGGGTTCGTTTGCGAATACGGCGAGCCCGCAGTTGGTCGCGCATGCGGGCCTCCCCATCGCCGTCGCCTGCACGCAGCACATGATCGTGCTCCTCGCCCCCGAGCTGCGCGCGGGCTACTCGACGCTGCTCAACGACGGCAGCTTCTCCCTCATGGAATTCACCCCGAAAATCGACCTCGAAATGCAGCCGATTTCGTCTCATCGGTTGACAATCTGAACTGGTCTGACCAGTCGCGAGCCTTCGATAACACGACATGCGAAACCACATGACAGCTGTGTCGTTGACGTTGTCCCTGTGTCTACTTGGCTGCGGTGAAGCGACGCTGTCGGTCCTCGATGACGGCACCGAAGACGTGGTGGCGCCCGAAGTGAGCGTCTCCTCTGAGCTGTCGGCCGCCCGTCCGTTGCTGAGCCGGGGCCTGGGCATCGTCTCACGTGAGGCGTGGGGCGCACGACCCGCTGGCTCGTGCCGCCGGGGCCAGGTTCCCAACCGGGTCATCGTGCATCACGTGGCGGGCTCGGTGCCGGACTCGCGGGCCTGGTTGGCCTGGTACGACCGCGAAGCGCGCGTCAATCGTGGCTTTTGCGATTTGATGTACCACTTCGGGATCGACGAGCAGGGCATCGTCTACGAGATGGTGGCCACCGGTGTCGAAGGCGCACACGCGACTAACGCCAACTCGCGCACGGTCGCGATCGTGTTGATGGGCAACTACACTTCACGCGCTCCGACGGCGGCCCAGGTCGCTTCGTTGCAGAAGATGATGAAAGCCGTCGCCGCCGAGTACCGCTTCCCGGTCAATCGACAAACGGTGCTCGGTCACCGCCAGGTCGGCCAGACCGCGTGCCCCGGCAACACCGCGTACCCGAACATGGATGCGTGGGTGGCTGCAGCCGCTTCGACGACGCCTGCTTCTGCGGGCGCGGTGGCGGTGACTGCCCCATTGCCCGCCTTCCGCGTCAGCGTGAGCGGGCTGCGGCTGGCCAGCGTCGGCGCCGAGCGGCTGCTCGACACCCGAAACTCCGGCGTGCTCAGCGGCAACGAAGTCTTCGAAGCGTTCACCGCAGCCGACCTGGGCGGTGCGAGCGCGGTGGCGTTGGGCGTGGCGCTGATCGAGCCCGAGGCCGACACCTTCTTTTCCATCTTCGACGGCCGGAGCCCTGCGCCCACCTCGACGGTCAACGCGCTCAAGGGCACCGTGCGCGCGAACCAGACCATCGTCTCATTGAGCTCAGGGGTGGTGTCGATGGTCTCGCCGCAGCGCACGCACGTGGTGGTCGATGAGCAAGCGCGTTTCGGGACCAGCGGCGCTGGCTTCACGGCGCTGGGCCCGACGCGCGCACTCGATACCCGGGGAGGGGCGGCCATCGGTGGTGGCGAAGTGCGCACTGTCTCGCTCGCGCCGTTCGGGGTGCCGGTCTCGGCGACGGCGGCGCAGCTGAGCATCGCGGCCATCTCACGTGGCCAGCCGGGCTTCGTCTCGGTGGTGCCGTGTGGTGCGCCGGTCAAGACCTCGGCGGTCAACTTCGGCGCCGACGGCGTGGCCTCGGGCGCGGCGCTGGCGGCGGTGAGCGGCGGCAACGTGTGCCTCTTCTCCAACGTGCCGGTCGACGTGGTGGTCGACGTGGCCGGTTATTACGGATCGGGCGGGGCGAGCCTCACCTTGATCTCGCCGGCGCGCGTGCTCGACACCCGCGACGGCGTAGGCGGCTGGTTGGGCCGGCCCACGCCAGGTCAAGTGCTGCGGGTCGAGCTCTCGTCGATGCCGGGCTGGCAGGGCAGCAGCGCGGTTGCGTTCAATCTCACGGGCATCGATGCGCAGGCACCGGGGTTTGCGCGCGTCTGGGATTGCACTGGGGATGCGACGCACTCAAACCAGAACGCCACCGTGGGTGCCGTGGTGGCCACCTTCGGCGTGGTGCGCTCGACGGGCTCGTTATGCATCAGCAGCATCGCTCCGCAGCACCTCGTGCTCGATCTGGTCGGCGTCTACTGACAGGCCAGGTCAGCCAGCCAATCTGATTTCGTGCAACGGCGCAGCGCACCCTGTGTCCACTCTGCAGAGCACCCCCGCTCTGCGGAGAAAATCATGCGCGTTTCCTTACTTCCCCTCTTGGTCCTCGCGAGCTGTGCTCACACACGGGCTTCCCCGGTCGCCGACTGCGGTCCCCCCATCTCGGGGCTCGCGCCAATCCTGGGCCCTGGCCGCATGGTGTTGTTGGGTGAGTTCCATGGCAGTCGCGAGGTGCCCGCGTTCGCCGGAGCCGTCGTCTGCGAGGCCTCGAAACGCGGCCCCGTGATGGTCGCG
>JAYTAT010000936.1:0-2722 GCA_043737315.1 Archangium sp. | reverse complement strand
CGCGGATGAAGCCCAGGAAGCGCGTCGGCTTTCCGTTCGCGTCACGCACCACCGTGCCCAGGGCGTGCAGGTGCACCACCTGACCATCCTTGTTCAAGGCGCGATGCCGATGCTCGAAGCGCGAGCCGCTCACCAGGGCCGCACGCACGGCCGACTGCACTGCCTCCCGATCACTGGGATGAAGCACGTTGACCCAGGGCACGGTGTTCGCCGGCCCCGCGTGCACGGAAAGGCCGAGCAGCTCGGCGAAACGGGGCGACATGTAGATCTGCTTCTTGATCAGGTCGTCGTCCCACACGAAGTCGCGGCTGGCTGCAGCGGCGAGGCGAAAGCGCTCTTCACTCTCACGCGCGGCGCGCAGGCTGGCCTCGAGTTCTTCCCGCTGCCGGGCGCGCTCCTTGAGTTCGGTGGGCACCCAGCGGCGCACCAGCCAGAAGAGCACCACCACCGCCACCAGCACGTTGAGCAGCTTCACCAGGGTCAAGAACGTCGGCTCGCCCAACACCTTGAACGCGGGGTGAAGCAGCCCGTAGTTCGCGCCCCACACGAGGCCGAAGTACGCGCTCTCGACCACCGTTTTAAAAGCATCCAGGATCAACACGGCCAGCAGCAGCCTGATCAACGCGTCGGCCTTCGCCGCACGGCGGTGGCGCACGTAGAGCACCAGAATCGTGCCCCAGAGCAGCGTCAACAACGCGTAGGTGACGACCGCACTCATTCCGCTGGTCACGACGAATCCCCCAGCGCCGAATGAACCATGGCCCGCCACCCACGTCACGGGCGCAAGACACTCTGGAACCGTTGGCCGAACCGCAGCGTTGGTGCGCGCGGGCTGGAAACACGCCACGTTCCCGCCCGGTTTCATTGCCTTCGGGGAAGACCCAACATGCGTCACGCGCTGCTCGCCGTCGCTCTCGTCTCAAGCCTTGTCTTTGCCGCGGGTCCCAGGCCGGAAGCCATTCCTCCGGGTTTGTGGGAATGGGCGCCCTGGGTGCTGCACCACGAGAAGGACGCGCTGTGCCCTTTCCTTCAGGGCAGCGAGACGAAGGCCTGCGTGTGGCCGGGCCGGCTGGCATTGACGCTCGACGACAAGGGTGGCCGCTTCACGCAGTCCTTCAAGGTCTTCGGCAAAGATGCGTGGTTGTCGTTGCCCGGCGAGACGAAGCGCTGGCCGCAGCACGTGCAGGTCGATGGCCGCGCCGCGGTGGTGGTGAGCGACGGCGACCAGCGCCCGTCGGTGCTGTTGAGCGCAGGCGAGCACGCCGTCACCGGTGACTTCGAGTGGGACGCGTTGCCCGAGGCGCTCGAAATTCCGCCCGACACCGGGCTGCTCACGCTCTCGGTGAAGGGTCAGACGGTGGCGATCCCCAACCGCGATGGCGAAGGCCGCGTGTTCCTGCAGCGCGAGTCGACGTTGGAAGAGACCGACCGGGTCGAGCTCGACGTGCACCGCCTGGTGACCGACGAGATTCCCCTCACGCTCATCACCCAGCTCACCTTGAAGGTCTCGGGTCACAGCCGCGAGGTGCTCTTCGGCCGCGCGCTCCCCGAAGGTTTCGTACCGATGGAGCTGACCTGCGGCCTGCCCGTGCGCGTGGAGCCCGATGGTCACCTGCGCGTGCAGGTGCGGCCGGGCACCTGGGTGCTGCGGCTCACGGCGCGGGGTGAAGGCGCTGTCTCTTCACTGACCAGACCTGATCCCCGGGGCACGTGGGTCGATGGAGAAGAGATCTGGGTGTTCGACGCGCGGCCTTCACTGCGCCAGGTGTTGGTCGAAGGGGTGAACGCGGTCGACCCCACGCAGACCACGCTGCCCAGCGAGTGGAAGGGTTTCCCGGCCTACGCACTCGGCGCGAAGGACGTGCTCAAGCTCACCGAACGCCGCCGCGGTGACAGCGAGCCTGCGCCCGACGTGCTCAACCTGTCGCGCACGCTGTGGCTCGACTTCGACGGCACCGGCTACACCGCGAGCGACAAGATGAGCGGGCAGCTGCACCGCTCGTGGCGCCTCGACGTCTTGCCCGGCACCGAGCTGGGGCGCGTGGTCACCTCAGGGGCTGATCAGTCGATCACCCGCCTCGCCGCGAACGCCAGGTCGGGCGTCGAGCTGCGCCAGGGCGGTCTGGCGCTCGAGGCCGATTCGCGGCTGGTGGGTGACATCAGCCATCTCTCAGCCGTCTCGTGGGACGCCGACTTCAACTCGGTGCAAACCACGCTGCAGCTTCCTCCGGGCTGGCGGTTGATCAGCGCGAGCGGGGCCGACAGCGTGCCCGGCACCTGGGTGGATCAGTGGACGCTGTTCGATCTCTTTCTGGTGTTGATCATCGCGGTCGCCACCGGAAGGCTCTTTGGTTGGCCGTGGGGCGGGCTGGCGCTGGTGACGCTGGGCCTCTGCTGGCTCGAGTCTGACGTGCCGCAGTACTCCTGGCTGGTGGTGCTGGTGCTCGAGGGGCTCTACCGGGTGTTGCCCAGGGGGAGCATCAAGTCGCTCTTCAAGGCAGGGCGCCTCGTGGCGTGGGCAGGGCTCGTGGTGATAACCCTCATGTTCGCGGTGCAGCACGTGCGTGAAGGCATGTACCCCGCGCTCTCTCAAAACAACCGCTCGTTGGGCGGCGTGAAGACCTGGAGCGAATACAACCTCGACAACGAGATGCAGTACGCGCGCAGCTCGAGCATCGAGGCATTCGGGCAGAGTCAAAACCAGAACGAGAACGGCAATGAC
>JAYTAT010000935.1:0-6758 GCA_043737315.1 Archangium sp. | reverse complement strand
CGTCACTGAGCCAGAAGCTCGTGTTCGCGGGGAGTTGTTGGCTGGGCACGAGAATGGACCCACCGTTCAAGCGCACGGTGGTCGAAGGCACCACCACGCCTCCGTCGACAGTGCTGAGCGTGAAGGTGCTGGTGCCAGCGAAGGCGCTGCCGTCCAACAACGGCAGCCGCGCATTGAGGGGGAGGCCGTCCTCTCCAAACAATGGAAGGGCGCGACAGGAGCAGGCTTCAGCCCGTTGACTTGCTCCCACCATCGCAACCAACACCGCCAGGATCACTCGCATCCCGACGGCGTATCACCAGACGCTGCAGCGCTCCGTGCCGGCACGGACCATCTTCGACTTCTCGGAGCACTGAAAGGCCGCCTTGAACGCGTCGCTGTTGCTCAACGGTCCGTTCACCCGCCAGTACGGAGGCGAGTGTGTATCGGTGGTGACGCGCTGCCGCGCCTCTTCAGGCCGCACCTTGGTGCACCACGACTGCGCAAACCCGAGGAAGAACTGCTGCGACTGGGTGAAGCGCGAAGCGTCTTTCGCCGACCCCTGCTTGAGGTACCAGTCGGCCATCGCCGCGTGCGCGAGCTTGAGGCCACCCAGATCGGCCACGTTCTCTCCGAGCGTCAGATCGCCCTTCACCTTGAGATCGTCGACGGCGGTGTACGCATCGAACTGGGTCTTCACGCACGCCACGCGAGAGACGAAGTTCTTCCCGCTCGCTTCGCTCCACCAGTCCTTCAGGTTGCCGTCGACGTCGTAGCGGCGGCCGTGATCGTCGAAGCCGTGGGTGATCTCGTGACCAACCACCATGCCCATCGAGCCGAAGTTCACCGCGTCGGTCGCGCTCTTGTTGAAGAACGGCGGCTGCAAGATGCCCGCGGGGAAGACGATCTCGTTGAGCTGGCCCTCGTGGTACGCGTTGACCGTCGGGGGTGACATCAGCCATTCGCCCCGGTCGACCGGCTTGCCGATCTTCGTGAGCTCACGCGTCGACTCGAACCGGCGCGCCGCCAGGGCGTTTTCGAAGAACGACTTCCGCTGGGTCTTGAGCGAGCCGTAGTCGCGCCACTGGTCGGGGAAGCCGATCTTGTTGTGCCCCACCATCCCACGCGCCTTCACGAGGGCCGCCTGCCGGGTGGCTTCGTCCATCCACCCCAGCGTGCCCAGGTTCTTCTCGAAGCTGCCCAGCAGCGCCGTGACCATCGCCGTGGTGCGCGCCTTCAAGTCTTCGGGGAAGAGCCTGCGGGTGAACTCGCGGCCCAGCGCCTCTCCCAGCACACCGTCGACGAAGGCCACGCACTTCTTCCAGCGCGGCCGATCTTCTTTCGCGCCCGAGAGGTTCTTCGAGTTGAAAGCAAAGCTCTCTTGCTGGAACGCCCTGGGCAACATCGTCACCGAACCACGCAGCACCACCCACGTCAGGTAGGGCTTGAGCACCTCAGGCTTCGTGTCTTTCTCGATCGCGCTCAGCTCGGCGAAGTAGGGCACTGAGCTGACGTTGATCGCCTTGAGGTCCTTCATGCCCACGCCTGCGAAGTAGACGGCCCAGGGGAAGTCGGCCGCCTTCTCTTCGAGGCCCTTGCGATCGACGCGGTTGTAGATCTTGTCCGGATCGCGCCGCTCGACGCGGGTCAACGACGCCTTCGCCAGCCGCGTCTCCAGCGCCATCACCGCCGCGGCCGAGCTCTTCGCCGCTTCGGGCTTCTCACCGGCCAGCGTGAGCATTTTCTCCACGTACGCGAGGTAGCTTTCGCGGATGTCGGCCATCTTCTGGTTCTCGGCGACGTAATAGTCGCGATCGGGCAGGCCCAACCCCGCCTGGAAGAGCCCCGCGATCACCTCGGTGGAGTTCTTGTGATCTTGCTCGCTGCCGATGCCGAAAAACGGCCGGAACCCCGACGCGTGCAAGGCGGCCACCGCCTTCGCAAGCCCGGCCGGGTTCTTGATCGAGGCCGTCTGCGCGATGAACTTCTTCACCTCGGGCAGCCCGCTCTTTTCCACCGCCGCCTCGTCGCTGCAGGTCGCGTACGCGTCGCCGAGCTGCTTGGCGAAAGGCGTACCCGGCGGCAACTTGCCAGCCGCGGCTTCCTCGAGGATCGTCTTGAGCGCCTCTTCGTTGCGATCCGAGATCGACACGAACCCGCGCGAATAAAGCGGGCGGTCACCGGGGATCTCGGTCTTCGCCATCCAGCCGCCGCAAGCGTAACGGTAGAAATCGGTGCAGGGGTCGGCGGTGAGATCCATCACCAGATCGTCGAGGCCGGCAGGCATCGGCCTGGTCAGATCGGCGACCCACGGCTTCGACTCGACCTGCGCGACCACGGGCGCGGGAGCCAGTTCAGCAGGACGGGTGACGGGTTGCTGCGTGGCGCACGAGGCGAGCAGCAGTGCGGCGAGATGCGGGGTTTTCATGGTGAAACCTCCTCGAAAAAAAAATGCGAGGAGGCTTCTACCACCGCGGGCCCCTACTTCGTGCCCAGCATTCCCTTCTTCAGGTTGTCATCGACGGGCTTCGCGCCCAGCCAGACGTTGAAGAGCGCATCGGCGAAGTCTTTGCCCTCGGCGACGTAGGTGTCTTTGCCTCCGTCGACCACGGTGCCCTTGCCCGGCACGTACTGAATGACCAACGAGGCGCCCTTCTTCACGTCGGTGATCTTGTCGGTGAACCTGGTCAGGCGCTCCTGCAGGGGCGCGATGTCCTTCGTGTTGTTCACGAAGCCCTCTTTGATCGCATCGACCACGGCCTTCTTGTCGAGGTCGCGCAACATCTTCATTTCGACCCGGCGGGTCTCGTCGGCCTTGATGATGTCGGCAGGGTTCTTCGAGGTGTGCTCGACGTAGAGCGAGGCCACGTAGACCTTGAAGACGAACTTCTGGCGCAGGCCCATGCCGTTGAGCTGCAGGGTCTTGCCGTCGACGGTCACGGTGTCGGGCGAGGTGACGCCTTCGAATTCAGCGGCGAACGCGGGCGCGGCGACGAGGGCTGCAATCAAGATGAAGCGCTTCATTTTGGAAACTCCGGGTGTTCAACCGTGGGACTTCGCGAACTGCTCCATGAAAGAAACGAGGACCTCGATGTCCTGTACGGACACCGCATTGTAGGCCGACACACGAATACCGCCGGCGGTGCGATGCCCCTTGAGCCCGATCATGTTGGCCTTCTTTGCCTCTGCCACGAAGGTGGCGTCGAGCGCCTCGGACGGGCAGCGGAAGACGATGTTCATCACCGAGCGGGAGGCCTTCTCCACGGGCGCAGTGAAGAAGCCGCTCAGGCGATCGATCGCGCCGTAGAGCAGTTCGGCCTTCTTCGTGTTGCGGCGCTCCATGCCGGGCAGGCCACCCTGCCCCTCCATCCACTCGAGCACGTTGCGCACCAGGTAGATCGAAAGCGTGGGGGGCGTGTTGTAGAGCGAGTCGTTGTCCGCGTGGGTCTGGTAGCGGAAGATTTTGGGGATGTCCTTGCGGCCGCTGGACAGGAAGTCTTTGCGCGCGATCGCCACCAGCACCCCTGAAGGCCCCAGGTTCTTCTGCGCGCCGGCGTAGATGAAGTCGAACTTCGAGACGTCCGTCGGGCGCCACATGAAGTCAGAGCTCATGTCACAGACGTGAGGCACCTTGCCCGTGTCGAGGAAGGTGTGGAACTGCGTGCCGTAGATGGTGTTGTTCGAGGTCGAGTGCACGAAGGCCGCGTTCGGGTCGAACTGCACCTCAGCCTGGGTGGGCACGCGAATGTATTTACCGTCGGCGCCCTTGGTATTGGCGGCGATGCGCGGCGTGCCGAGCCACTTCGCTTCGTCGAGCGCCTTTTCACTCCACACGCCGGTCATCACGTAGTCGGCGCTCTTGCCGGCCGGCAGGAAGTTCATCGGAATGAGCGCGAACTGCGCCGACGCGCCGCCGGTGAGCCAGAGCACCGTGTGCGAATCGGGAATGCCGAGCAGCTTCACCAGGCGCTCGGTGGCGTCGCGGTGAACCGCCTCGTAGGGCTTGTCGCGGTGAGACTGCTCCATGATCGACATGCCGGTGCCGGCGTAGTCGAGCAGCTCGTCGCGGGCCTTCTCGAGAGCAGGAAGCGGGAGGCCAGCGGGTCCGGCGCTGAAGTTGATGGCGCGCATTTCGGCCGGGAATGTATCGGGCAGCCTCAGGAGCGCCAGCACAGACGAAGGGAGACCTTGGCAGAACACCCGTGCCCTGGAACGAACGGTGATAATCTTACGGTCGTTGATGTCGCTCCTCGATCTCGTGCAACGTCGCTGCATCATCGTCACCGGCAAGGGCGGCGTGGGGAAGACGACGGTCACGGCCGCGCTGGGCCGCGGCTTCAGTCAGCGCGGCAAGCGGGTGTTGCTGGCGGAGATCGTCCCCAGCGCCGACACGCCCTCTGCACTCTACGGAGCGCTGGGCGGCCCCAAGCCGACGGAAGAGCCCGTGCTGGTCCACGAGAACCTCTGGGTGACGTTGTTGACGCCCACCATGGGGCACCTGCGCTTTCTGCAAGACGCGCTTCCACTCAAGCTGCTGGCAGACACCGCGATGCGCAGTCAGGGGCTCAAGAAGTTCCTCTCGGCGGCGCCCGGCTTGTCCGACATGGGCGTGATGTACCGGATGCTCGATCTGGCCAAGCGCAAGCACCCCTCGGGCGAGCCGATGTTCGACATGTGCATCATCGATTCACCGGCGACGGGTCACGCGCTGGCGCTCGCCCAGATTCCCGAGTTCCTCACCCGGGTGATCCCCGGAGGGCCGATCTATCGGTCTGCGCTCGAGGGCGTGACGTTCCTGACCGATCCGGCGATCACCGCGTGCGTGATCGTGACGTTGCCCGAGACGTTGCCGGTGACCGAAGCGATCGAGCTCGAGAAGGGTCTTGCGAAGCACAAGCTGCCCGTGTCGGCGATCGTGGTGAACCGGGTGCCGGCCGATCCATTCTCGAGTGAAGAGCGGGCCGAGCTGATGAGGGTGCTGCCGCCTGCGGTCTTCGGCGCGCGAGAGATGCAGCGCATCGACCGGGCGCGTTCAGCGCTCAAGTTGCTGCAGGAAAAACACCCGCAGGGCACCGTGACGCTGGCCGAGGTCGAAGGTGCGGGCCCGGAGGCCTCCCGAAACCTGGTGCCGCTGCTGGGTTGAGCGGGGCTTAGATGCCCGCGTCGGCCCGGCCACTGCGCGCGCAGAAGTTCGGATCGTAGATGCCGGCGAACCCACCGTCGCCGCCGGAGAGCTCCCTGAGCGTCTCGGGCGAGAGCAGCAGTGCGCGGCACGACAATGCGCTCGGACCCTTGTCCAACGCTTCGTCGAACGATGGGCACGGCTTCGCAGGAATGCAGGCGCGCGAGCAGTACCCTTCGGCCGGCGACTCGGTCGAAGCATCGGAGACCAGGAACGAGTCACGCACGCAGATGAGATCGTCGCAGTCGAGCGAGCCGACGGCGATGAAGTCTTTGTTCTGGCCCTGCGCGTTGCGCACTTCAGATTCACGCAGTGGAAGCGGGGTCCCTCCGTCCGGGTTCCTCTTGATCAAGACGCAGCGCTTGTTGAGATCCGAAACAGGCCTGCAAGCCGAAAGAACGATCAGCGATGTGATCACCAGCACCATGCGATTCATTCGACTTCTCCCCTGATTCTTCATCGGCCGCCAACGCCCTGATTCTTCGAAACTTCGTCGCCGGCGGACGTTACGGTAAGCACACTCGAGCGACAAGAACCGCCCGTGCTTCGAGAGGGCTAAGGTCGCGCGCATGACACCCGATCTGGGCCGGCTCGTGGCAGAGAAGAAGGTGATCGTCTGCTGCGGCGCGGGCGGCGTCGGCAAGACCACCACCGCGGCGGCGATCGGCCTGGCTGCCGCGCGCCAGGGAAGACGCGTGCTGGTGCTGACGATCGATCCGGCCAAGCGCCTGGCGCAGGCGATGGGGCTCTCGCAGAACATGCGCGAGCCCGCTTCGGTCTCGAAGGAGCGCCTGCTCGAGGCGGGCGTCACCACCGGCTCGCTCGACGCGTGGATGCTCAACCCCGACGTGGTGTTCGAGAGCCTGGTGCGGCGCATGGCGCCTTCGCCGGAGCAGGCGCAGCGCATTCTCGACAGCCGGTTGTTCAAGCACCTCTCTGAGCTGGTCGCCGGCATGCAGGAATACACCGCCGCCGAGGCGCTCTACGAACTGTCGCAGAGCGGAAGGTACGACCTCGTGGTGCTCGACACGCCGCCTGCGCGCAACGCGCTCGACTTTCTCGAGGCCCCGGGAAAGCTGGCGCGCTTTCTCGATGAACGGATCCTCTCGTTGTTCATGCCCTCGAAGTCGCGCGGCATCTTCAAGAAGGCCACCGAGCTCATCGGCACCGTCTTCAACAGAATCTTCGGCAAGGAGTTCTTCCAGGAGATTCAGGAATTCCTCGGTGCCATGGGCGGCATGTTCGGGCCCATGCGCGCGCATGCGGAAGGCGTACGTTCGCTGCTCACCTCGAAAGACGCTTCGTTCCTGCTCGTGACCAGCCCCGATCAGGCCGCGCTGGCCGATGCCCGCTACTTCCGCGATCGCATCACGGGCATGGGCTTGCCCTTCGCGGGCTTCATCTTGAATCGCAGCTGGGTGCGCACGGATGGGTTCGTCGACCCCGATTCGCTCACGCTCGAGCAGACGGCGCCGATGAGATCAGGGCTCGAGAAGTTGAAGGTGTTGGCAAGGCTCGAGCTGACTCGTGTGGCGCGCGATCGGGCGTTGCTCGAGGAACTCAGAGGTGAAGTGCCTGCGACTGCCTTTGCGATCGC
>JAYTAT010000934.1:0-2724 GCA_043737315.1 Archangium sp. | reverse complement strand
TGAGGATCACCGGGCGCTGCGCGGTGGGCGGCAGGTGGCCACACTCGTTCTTCACCGCCTGCACGATCTCCTGCGCGATGTCGGGCTCGAGCGCGAGGTGCGTGCCTGCCGAGGTGCGCTTGATCGAGCTGCGAATGGCATCTTCAATCTGCGGGTCGAGCAGGTACACCACCAACGTGTTCGTGCCGCGCGCGTACTTGTGCGAGACGTAACGCTTGAGCGAGCTGCGCACGTGCTCGGTGAGCATGACGCTGTCGGCCTCCATCTGCCCCTGCTCCGCGAGTGCCTGAAGAATGCCGCGCAGGTCGCGAATGGAAATCTCTTCTTCGACCAGGCGCCCGAGAATGTCGGTGAGCTTGAGCACCGTGACGACCTTCGGCACGACCTCCTTCACGATGGCCGGGAAGGCCTTCTCGAGCTGGTCGAGCATCGTCTGCACTTCCTGCACGCCCACGAACTCGCGCGCGTGACGGCGCAGCACGGAAGCGACGTGCAGGATCATGTAGCCGGGCACGTCCCACGTGGTGAGGCCGCCCGCCTCGAGCATGTCTTTGTTCGCTTCCGGCACCCAGGCCGCGGGCTGGCGGGTGGCCGGGTTGATCGCATCGAAACCTTCGATGTTCATCAGCCGCAGGCGATCGACGGTGTCGTTCACCAGAATGTGGCCGAGCGTCGCTTGACCTGTGACCACGGGCACTTCGTTGATCTGAATCTGGTACGCACCGGGCGGCAGACCGGGGTTTCCGCGCGCACGCACGCCGGGGAAACGAACGCCCAGCTCGACGAACAAGCCGTCGCGCATGAAGGGCACCAGCTCGAAGAGGAACTTGCCGCCGTCTTGCCGCGAGTCGACGAAGGGCACCAACGCGTCGGAGACCTCGAGCACGATGGGCGTGACCACGGGGATGAAGAGCTCCGAGTCGGGGTTGATCGGCTCTTTCGGGGCGGGCTCGGTGGCCCTGGCCTTCTCGTCTTCGCCCTCTTCTCCGGGCACCTCGCCATCGGGGTTCAGCTCGCCGCTGTCGATCTTCTTCTGGCGCTTGAGCATCACGTACGCGCCGCCAGCGGCCGCAGAGCCCAGCAGGAGAAAGGGAAGCTTGGGCAGGCCAGGCACCAGGCCCAGCACGATCAACATGCCGCCGGCGATGCCGATCGCGCGGGGGTAGGCGATGAGCTGCGAGCTGATGTCTTTGCCGAGGTGGGCGCCTTCTTCTTCACCGCCGACGCGCGTCACGATGATGCCGGCCGCGGTGGAGATGAGAATGGCGGGGATCATGCCGACCAGGCCGTCACCGATGGTGAGCAGCGCGTACTTCTTGGCCGCCTCGCCCACCGACATGCCTTTTTGCGCAACGCCGATCGCCAGGCCGCCGACGATGTTCACCACCGTGATGATGATGCCGGCGATGGCGTCGCCTTTGACGAACTTCATGGCGCCGTCCATCGCGCCGAAGAGCTGTGATTCGCGTTCGAGATCGCGGCGCTTGCGCTTGCCGTCTTCCATCTCGATCGAGCCCGCTCGCAGATCGGCGTCGATCGACATCTGCTTGCCGGGCATGGCGTCGAGGGTGAAGCGGGCGGCCACTTCGGCCACACGCTCAGAACCCTTGGCGATCACGATGAAGTTCACGATCACCAGGATCACGAAGACGATGCCACCGACCACGAAGTTGCCGCGCGCGACGAAGTTACCGAACGCGTAGACGACCTCGCCTGCATCACCGACCGACAAGATGAGTCGTGTCGTCGAGACCGTCAGCGCCAGCCGGTACAACGTGGTGATCAACAGCAACGTGGGGAACACGCTGAACTGGAGGGCGCCCGGAATGTAGAGCGACATCAGCAGGATGATCACCGACAGGCTGATGTTGATGGTGAGAAGAATGTCCAACAGGAACGTCGGGAGGGGGACGATCAACATCCCGATGATCGACATCACCACCACGGCGAGGACGACGTCCGAGTACTTGTTGATGAAACCTTTGCCTGAACCCGCTGGACCAGCTGCCATGAGGAGGCGAAGGCTAGCGCAAACACCTCACGACGTGCGATTCGCGCGTGCCAGCGTCAGCAGTTTCCGGGCTCTGGCCACGAACGGGTCGGAAACGGGCCCCAGTGTCACGGCGCGTTCGAGATCTTCGATTGCCCGGGCGACCTTCCGCCGGGCGAGGCGGATCTCGCCCCGGTACACCAGGGCGGCGAGATCGTCGGGGTCGATGTCGAGCGCGGCCTCGAACTGCTCCAGCGCCCGATCGAGGGCGTTTTCCCCCAACAAGAGGGTGCCCAGCATGGTGTGGGCAAAAGAATCTTTGCGGCCCAGCGCCACGAGCGACTCGAAGATGACCCTCGCTTCGTCAGCGCGGCCCGCTTCGAACGCTTCGTGGCCCAGCCGGGTCAGATCGACGAACGCCTGTTCGGCAGGGTCGACGATCTCATCGGTCAACGTCATCCGGCCCTTGCGGGTAGGCCGGCGATCCACCTGTTCGACATCTTCCGTGATGAGCGTCTCCACCGTCTGAATGCGCTTGGGCACAGGGCCCCGCGCCTTCTTCGGGTAGTAGACGATCTCGACCGGCTTGGAGCCGCGCGTCATCGACTACCGCTTCACTTTTTCTTCGCGTCTTTCTTGGGCTCATCCTTCGTCGCAGCTTCGATCATCTCGAGAGCAGCGGCGGCGAGCACGCGGGCGCGCTGAGTGAGCGGGTCTTCGAACTTGGGATCGAG
>JAYTAT010000933.1:0-2727 GCA_043737315.1 Archangium sp. | reverse complement strand
CGCCGTCCCAATACGCGCGCACACCGTCGAGCTTTTCAGAGAGCCACCAGCCCGTGAGGTCGACGTCGTTCTCCCACTTGTGCGCGAGCAGCACGGGTGGCCCTTCATCGTCATCGTCGTTCGGCGTGGTGTCGCCTGGTGCCTTCGGAGGCTTCGGCGGTTTCGGTGGGCGGCCGGTGAGGTTGGCCGAAGAGCCGAGCCGCGCGATCTCTGCGTCGTCCCCGCGAAACGCGCGCAGGTGCTTGCAGGTGCGAATGAGGCCCAGGCTCTGGTTTCGCCACGCGGGGCAGGTGCAGGAATACACGCCCCCGCTGTTCTTGAGCGTGTAGCTGGAAGAGCCAGAGCCCCTGGCCTGGGTCTCTTCTCCGTCGGCGAGGTCGGCAGTCACGTCACCCGCAGTAACCCCTACCTCCCGACCCACGTGCAAGACAAAGAAGAGTCACCCTGCCCAGGTGGCCACGGAGCGCTGCACGTACTCCTTCATCGAGCGAGGGGGGCGACCCAACATCGCCTCGACGGTGGGCTCGACCTTCTCGGCGTCACCACCTCTGAGCCCGAAGTGGAGAATCGTTTGAATGACGATCTGCATCCACGGCAGGCCTCGCGCCGTGCGCAGGTGGCGCGCGTACCCCAGCACACTGGCCGCCTCATATTTGACAGGCCGATGCAGGGCCTGTTCGAGGGTGCTCGCCACTTCGTCGAAGGTCAGCGCCACGGGGCCGGTCAAGGTCAGCGCCTGCCCCTGATGATGCTCAGGGTCGAGGAACACCTGCGCCGCCACGGCAGCCACGTCGCTCACGTCGATGAAGGCGACGCGGCCCTTCCCGGCGGGCACGTAGATTCGGCCGTCTTCCTTGATGTCTCTCAGATACGCGTCTTGCAGGTTCTGCGCGAAGAAGCCGGGGCGCAGCACCGTCCACCGGTTGCCTGAAGCCTGCAGGTGCAGCTCCACTTTCCGGTGGGGCACCCACTTCATCGTGTCGGCTCCCGCCACCGAGAGAAACACGATGTGACGAACGCCCGCAGCCCAGGCGGCGTCGATGAACGGGTTGAGCGTGGTCTTCATGTCGCCGACGGGCGGCGGCCGGATCAGGAACACGAAGTCGCAGCCCTCGAGCGCGGTGGCCCAGGTCGAGGGATTCAAGAAGTCGAGCGCGGTCGCCTCCATGCCGGGAAAACGCTGCTCGGCCTTTGCGCGGTCACGATCGGCGACCCGCACCACGAAGCCGCTCGCCACGCACTCGCGCACGACCTCACGGCCCACGTTTCCGAGCGATGCCGTGACGAGAACGCGCGCCATGTGTCCACCTCAGCCTGAGACGAAAGGCGCTTTGCCAATCAACGAACCGTCACCCGCGCAGTCGAGTGCGAAGGCGGCGAGCTGCGCTCGGCTGATGCTGCTGCCAGGCGCACTGAGCAGGCTCGACTTCGCCTTCGTCGTCTTCGCCGTGTCCGTCAGGCGCGGGGGCCGAACCAGGGTCCACGCAAGTGAGCTGCTGGCCAGGAGCTGATGCTCGAGCACCTTGTCGGCGAAGATCGCCGGCGAGAGTTTTCGAACCAGGAACGAGACGACTCTGCCCGGCAGATCCTTCTGATCGCCAGGAACATCCAGCCCTGCACCTGAGACCGCGACGTACCGTTGGGCGCCGGCGGCGATGACGTGCCGCGTGGCGGTGCTGCAGACGTCGGCGCGTTCGGGTACCGGACCCAGCGTCGAGATCACCGCGTCACGGTCTTGCACCAGCGCGCGCACCGCGGCCGCGTCCGTCGCGTCACCGGTGAGCACCTCGAGCTTATCGTTCGTGATGCCCAACTTGCCGGGCGAACGCACCAGCACGCGCACGTGGTGGCCTGCAGCCAACGCCTGTTGAACGATGTGACGGCCCGTTCTTCCCGTAGCTCCCAGCACAGCCAGCTTCATGACGGCTCCTCTTGCGTGGTGATCAGCTCGGGCACGAGGTGCGTGACGAGCTCGTGAACGAAACGTTTCGGCGCGCCCGACACGAAGCCAGGCCCCCCGAGGTAGGCGTTGAAGCAGCGTGCTTCGATGGCACCCAGCAGCGCCTCGGCCACTGCAGCGGCGCGCGGGTTGCTCATGCCGCTGGCACGCCGCAGCCAGCGCTTCAGCAGTCGACGGACCACCAGCGTCGGAGCTTCCTGGCCTGGGGGCACCGCGCCCAGCCCCGCTGCGCGCAGCACCATCACGCCGGGCAGCATCGCCTGATGAAACGAGAGCACCTCATTGAGCAGCGACTCGAGCCTTTTGGCCTTCTCTTCAGCGGGCGGCGCTTCAGCAAGGCGTTCGACGACGGTCGAGACACCCGGCCCCAACGCGCGGAGCAACAGCTTTTCCTTCGAGCCTGCGCGCTGCAGCAACGCGGCGTGTGAGACCCCCAGCTGGTCGGCCACCAGCGAGACGGGCGCCGTGGGGCCATGCGCGACGAAGGTCGCTCGCGCGGCCGCGTCGATCTGGGCGTCACTGATGAGGCGGGGTCGGGCCATGGGGGTTTCTTTCTGGTCGGTAAGTAACGAGGGTGCCTCGAGCCGTCAAGCGCTCGACGCGCTCAGCGCGAGTTGATCGAAACCGGCGAGGTGCATAAGGACGACCGCATGAAGCGGTCTTCGTGCCTCCTCGTGTGTGTCGCCCTCGCCTGTGCCCCTGAACTGTCGAAGCCCTCGGGGTTTGCCGCCCGGCATGACGCGCTCTCCAGCGGCGTGGTGATTAGC
>JAYTAT010000932.1:0-2729 GCA_043737315.1 Archangium sp. | reverse complement strand
GGCTGGGTGAACCCGGCTACAGCGATCGCATTCCGCAACACCGGCTCGATCAGGAACGGCAGTTTCGCGAGGAGCTGCGTTCGAAGATTGCCGTCGCCGGTGTGGTCGAGTTCGCAGTTTCTTTGATGGCTAATTCCGGTCAGCCGCGCGCCTTTTGAGAGCGACACGCTGGGCCCGCGCCGTTCCCAGGTCGGTGGAGTTGCACGATTCGCAGGGCGAGACCTCCTCGACGCTGTAGCTGAGCAGCCCTTCTTCCTTCACGCGCACCGTGACGAACAGAAATCCCCTGCCGCAGGTGCAACGAACTCGTTCTCGCGCCACGGCGTCGGATCCCATTCTTCAGGATCACCTGCGCGCACCTCTCACGCTCTTGCCCGAGTAGCAGGTTGCTCGATGGTAACGGTCCAGCGCTTTCGGCCCCGGCAGTATGGTACTCGCGGGCATGCCTGACGCCCGGCTCCACGCCCAGCTTCCGCACACGCTCGATTCCACCGACTTCCCCACGCTCGGTCAGAAGTACCGGGGCAAGGTGCGCGACACGTACCTCACGGGCGATCGCCTGGTGCTGATCACCACTGATCGGCTCTCTGCATTCGACCACATTCTGACCACGCTGCCCTTCAAGGGCGACCTGCTCAACACGCTGTCCCACTTCTGGTTTCAGAAGACCGCGCACGTGGTGAAGAACCATGTGATCGACATGCCCGATCCGTGCGTGATCGTCGGGCGGCGCGCAGATGCCTTCAAGGTCGAGTTCGTGGTGCGCGGGTTTCTCACCGGCAGTCTGTGGCGCGACTACGAGGCTGGCCGCGATCCGTATGGGCTGTCGCTGCCCGCCGGCATGAAGAAGGATCAGAAGTTCGACCGACCCATCCTCACGCCGTCAACCAAGGCGCCGATTGGTCAGCACGATGAGCCGTTGACCGACGCCGCCGTGTTGGATCGCGGGTTGCTCTCGGCTCGTGACTGGGCTCGTTCGAAAGAAGCGGCGCTCGGGCTGTTTGCGGAAGGGCAGAAGCAGACCGCGGCGCAGGGCATGCTGCTCGTCGACACCAAGTACGAGTTCGGCCTCATCGGCGATGAGCTGGTGGTGATCGATGAGATGCACACGCCCGATTCGAGCCGGTTCTGGATCGCGGAGGGCTCGGCGGAACGGTTTGCTCGCGCAGAGCCCCAGCAGATGCTCGATAAGGAAAATCTGAGGCAGTGGCTCATTCAGGAGCGCGGGTTCTCAGGCCAGGGCACGCCGCCTTCGATTCCCGATGAGGTTCGCGTGATGCTCGCGGACAAGTATCTGAGCGCTTTCGAGCGGATCACCGGGGCCCCGTTTCCCCTCGTGGTGGGGGATGTGCGGGCCCGGATTGAGAAAAATCTGAAGGGGCTGCTGTAGCCCCTCAGTTCTTCTTGAAGACCCGGTCGAAGATCTGATCGATGTGGCGCAGGTGATAGCCGGTGGTGAAGCACGCGGCGATGTCGTCGGGTGACATGACCGTGAGCAGCTCGGCGTCACTGAGCAGCGAGGTCTTGAAATCAGTGCCCTCGTCGAAGAACCGCATCGCGTTGCGCTGCACCACCACGTAGGCCGCCTGCCGATCCATGCCTCGCCTGGCCAGCTCGAGCAGCAGGCGCTGCGAATTGACCACCCCGCCCAGCAGGTCGAGGTTCTTCTGCATGTTCTCCGGGTAGACCTTCAGGTTCTCCATCAACCCCGCGAAGCGGTGAAGCATGAAGTCGGCCACCACCGTCGCGTCGGGGCCGATCATCCGCTCGACAGAAGAATGCGAGATGTCGCGCTCGTGCCAGAGCGGCACGTTCTCCAACGCCGCGATCGAATAGCTGCGCAGCATGCGCGCGAGCCCGCTCAGGTTCTCCGAGAGGATGGGGTTGCGCTTGTGCGGCATCGCCGAGCTGCCCTTTTGACCAGGCGTGAAGTTCTCTTCGACCTCACGCACTTCGGTGCGCTGCAGGTGGCGGATCTCGACCGCGAACTTCTCGATGCTGCTGCCCAGCAACGCCAACGCGCAGAAGAACTCCGCGTGGCGATCTCGCTGAATGATCTGCGTGGACACGGGGTCAGGCGTGAGCCCCAGCCGCTTCATCGCGAACGTTTCCACCGCAGGCGGCAGGTGGGCGAAGGTGCCGACCGCTCCTGAGATCATACCGACCGAGATGACCTCGCGGGCCTGCTCGAGGCGACGCTTCGCGCGGCCCAGCTCGTCGTACCAGATGGCCAGCTTGTGCCCGAACGAGATGGGCTCTGCGTGAATGCCGTGGCTGCGGCCCATCATGGGGGTGTTCTTGTGTTCCCGCGCCCGCGTCTCGACGGCCTTCATCACCCGATCAAGGCCAGAGAGGATCAACGTCGACGCGTCACGGAGGATCATCGCAAGCGAGGTGTCGAGCACGTCGCTCGAGGTCATGCCCCAGTGCAGCCACCGCGCTTCGGGCCCGATGCGCCCTTCCATGAACGTGAGAAAGGCGATCACGTCGTGCTTCGTGGTCTTCTCGATCTCGTCGACCTTCGCGACGTCTTCGGGGGTGAAGTCACCCGCCTTGGCTGCGCAGGCTTCGTAGGCCGATTGGGGTGCGAGGCCTTCGTTCACCATGCCTTCGAGCGCGGCGAGCTCCACGTCACGCCAGCGGCGGAGCCTGGCCTCGTTCGACCAGAGGGCGACCATCTCGGGGCGGGAGTAGCGCTGGATCATGAAGGGTTCCCTAGCACGGCCCCT
>JAYTAT010000931.1:0-2732 GCA_043737315.1 Archangium sp. | reverse complement strand
GAGACCCCCATGGCGTGCTCTCGGCCGATCCCCCCGATGAGCTCAAGCCGCTCGAGCGCGCGTGGTGGACGCTCGAGTACGATCTGCTCTTCGGCGAGCAGTATCTGGGGCGAGACAAGAGCTGATTGTTCCCCCTCGCCCGACGCTCCTCCGTTTTCCGAGCCGCGCGAGAGTGCCCGGTCGAGGTCGGCCTCGATGGCGCGCGAGGTGGTCGAGCGTCTCTTCAGGTAGCTGATGGCGGCCGCAGCAGGGGGCACGAGGGCAGACGAGCGGTCAGGGTCGCCTGTCAGCGATGGCTCAGCTGACGGCGAGCTTGCGCAAAAACTTCTCTGCGTAGTCGATGCTGCTCTCGAGCTCGCGCTCATCGATGTTCGACCAGGTATCGGAGACCGAGTGGTAGTGCCGCGGCGCGCCGATGACGGGGTCGATGCACGACAGACACACTGTGTCCCAGCCGCGCACCAGGAAGGGCAAGGCGTCACTCGCCCCGCTGGGAATCACATACTTCGTCGCCTTGATTTCGCTCTCGGCGTTGGTCGCTTCGATCGCCGCGAGCATCTTCGGCGGCACGGGAATGGCCCACATCTCGCCCTCTTCGAGGTAACGCAATGTGCCGTTGCACAAGGTGTCGATGCCGATGATGAAGGTCTCTTCCTTCTTCCACTCGCCGCTCTTCTCCAGCGCCTGCGCCATCCGGCACGCGCCGCCGGTGCCCGCTTCTTCCGAGCCCGAGATGACGATGACCAGCTCCACGTCGTCGGGCAGGGTGCCCGCCAGCCGGTGCGCCAGTTCGACACTCGCGGTACAGCCCGAGAGGTTGTCTGCGGCTCCCGGCACGATCGTGTTGCGGACCACCACGTCGAGGTTCAGCAGGAAGGTGATGGTGGAAGGAATCGCCAGCACGCTGATCAGCCACCACGGCGCAGTCCACACGCCCAAGCCGTTCAGCAGACCCAGCACTCCGAGAATCGCGACGGAGGTCGTGCCCACACCGAGCTGCTTGTGAAACCAGCCCAGGCCTTTCGGCGGTGGCTTGGTCGCGATGGTGAGCAGCTTGGGGTTGAAGAGGATTCCCGTGAACGCGGCGTCGGCGTGGGCCACTGTGACCAGCCGCCTTCGCATCGTGGTCTTCGCCGGCAACGTGGCGAGCAGGTTCTGCGACTGAATGCGGGGAAACATGCCGCGCAGCAGCAGCGTGATGCGCATCGCCTCGAGGTAATAGGAGAGCGCCGCGAAGAGGTGCAGCGCAGCGCCGACGAACGGCCAACGGAAGAAGAGGGCGGTGCCGAGCACTGCGATGCCGAAGTGCACCATCAGGCCGCTGTAGATGCTGCGCGTCCACCAGTGCTTGCGCCAGTCGAGCTTGAAGCCGAGGGCTGCGAGCTCGGCGCCGAGTTTTTCCTGCGCCTGCTTTTCGAGTGCGGAGCCGGTGACCCGGTTGGGGCCCAGCTCTTCGAGTTGGCGAAGGCGTTCGAGGGGCTTTTGGCGCGCGGCTGATCCGTCCATGCGCGGCTGCATACCATGCGAGGCGCGCTCCCTCATCGTGACCCTGGAGTGGACGTTGGGGCTCGGGCTGGTGCTCGTTCACGCTGGGGGCTGACGAGCCCGCACTACACCTTGACGGCTTCGAGCCGGTCGTAGCTGGGGCGGCGCGCCGGTACGATCTTCGGCTTGACCACCCGCACGCGTTCGAGCTTGGGCCCTTCCTTCGAGTGCACGATGAACGTCCACCCGTTTTCCTGCATGCGGTCGCCCACTTCGGGAATGGCCCCGGCGCGATGCGAGAGGAACCCCGCCAGCGTCTCGAACTCACCCTCGGGGAACTTGAAGTCGAACGCCCGGGCGAAGTCTTCCACCGGCAGCATCGCGTCGACCAGGAACGAGTCATCGGCTTGCTTCTCGAACGCGCGCACCTCTTCATCGAACTCGTCGCGGATGTCGCCGACGATCTCCCGAAGAATGTCTTCCAGCGTCACGATGCCCGAGAACCCGCCGTACTCGTCGACCACCACCGCCATGTGAATGCGCTGCCGCTGCATGTCGCGCAGCAGGTCGCCGATCGGCTTGACCCACGGCACGTACACCGCAGGCCTGAGCAGATCGCTCATCACGATGAGCTCTGGGTTCTGCATCATGGGCACCAGATCGCGCACGTGCAGAATGCCCACGATGTGATCCACGTCGTCTTTGTAGACGGGAATGCGCGAGTGGCCCTCTTCGGCGATCAGCCGGAGGATCTCCTCCATCGGCGCGTTGCTCGAGAGCAACACCACCTCGGTGCGCGGCACCATCACGTCGCGGCAGCTCTTCTCGTTGAGCTCGAAGATCGACCTGATCAACTGCGGCGCGCCGCGGTCGACCTCATTCTTCTGCGCCTGGCGAATGAGCTGCTTCTCGAGCTCCTCCAGCGGCGGCGGCGGCGGCTGGAACGAGACCCTGGTGCCGAAGGGCTTGAGCGCGAGGTTGAGCGGCCAGACCAGCAGCTTCACGGTGGGCCACAAAATGGTCGCCGAGATCCTCGTCAGCCGCGACAGGCTCAACGCCCAACTCTCGGGCCGCTGCAGCGCCGCAGATCGGAAGGTCGTGTCGATGAGGGTGGCCACCAGCGCCACCACGAAGGCCGAAGAGAGCGGGGTGAGCCACACCATCCACGACGATTCGACGACCTCCAGCATCGACACGTCGGCCACGCGCGGAATCACGAAGATGCCGGTGCCGACCGCGAGGAACCC
>JAYTAT010000930.1:0-2734 GCA_043737315.1 Archangium sp. | reverse complement strand
GCCGCGAGCTCACCTCCCGGGGGCTCTCCGAGAGGGGCGTTGAAGTGGTCTCTCGTCACCTCTCGACGGCGCTGCGAAAGGTGGAAGACGCGGCCCGCCTCGAGGTGCAACGGCAGTCGAACGCACGCCTCAAAAAGGTGGGCGGCACGGTGGCCGACAAGGCGTTGCACACGCTCTCGCGGCAAGAGGTCGATCTCGCTCAACGAGCGGTGCGGGCGCTGGCTGAGAAGCTCAAAGCCCGGCTCATTCGCCGGCAGCGCTCGAAGAAGAAGGGCCAGCTCAACCCGCGCCGCACGCTGCGCAAGAACCTCACCTCGGGCGGCGTGCCCATGGTGCCGCAGTTTCGCACCCGCAGGCCGCAGCGGCCTGACGTGGTGGTGCTGTGCGACGTGTCTGACTCGGTGCGAAACGCGTCGCGCTTGATGCTGCTGTTCACCTGGTCTCTCCAGTCGCTCTTCACCCGCGTGCGCAGTTTCATCTTCGTCTCCGAGCTGGGCGAGGTGACCAAACACTTCAAAGATGCCAAGCCCGAAGACGCGCTCGAGGCGGCGCTCAGCGGCGATGTGATCTCGCTCTCGTCGAACTCGAACTACGGCAACGCGTTGTCCACCTTCACCAAGAGCTACCTCGGCACCATCACGCGCAAGACCACCGTGTTCGTGATCGGTGATGGGCGGAACAACTTCAACGCTCCGCACCTGTGGGCCCTCGAGGATCTCAAGCGCAAGGCGAAGCGGGTGGTGTGGATCTGCACCGAGCCGAAGACGAACTGGGGTTTTGGCGACAGCGAGATGCCCAACTACGCGCGCGCGGTGACGCAGGTGGTGACGGTGCTCAACCTCTCAGACCTCGAGAAGATCGCACCGCAGCTCGTGCCCACCTGAGGCCTACTGCTCCACCACCAGCACCGTGTAGCGCTGCACCGTGAGCTTCTCGTATTTCGACTTCCGCTCGATGAGCTGCGCCTCGACGTCTTCGAGCTTGAGCTCGGGCAGGTCGGGGTGAATCAGGTAGGCGACGCGCGAGGCCTTGTCGAACTCCCGCCGCCACCGCGGGTACCGGTCTTCGCTGTTCTCGGCCACGACGATCGGGTTCTCGCCCAGGATGAAGGTCAGCCGGTACGCCGCCCAGTAGTTGGCAGCGGCGTACTTCACCCCTCGTTCGCGGAGCAGCGTGGCCAGCGCGTATTCTTCGCTCATCGCACCTTGCGCCGTGCGCTGTGGCAACGGCCCGTCGACCATCACGCCGTACGAGAGCCACCCGCCGATCGCCGCGGTCAGCAAGTAGGGCGAGAGGATGAGGCCCAGGCGCGGCGCAGTGGCCGAAAGGAAGGCGAGCGGCGCCAACGTCAAGGGCAGCGTCAGCACCACCGGCAGCAACAAGCGTGAGCCGACGATGTCCACCGCGGTGCTGCTGCACAAGAAACCGAAGATCGAAGTGAAGGCCACGCCCGAACCCACGGCACCCAACACGCGGATCCGCCAGGGGATGGCTTTGACGAAAAACAACGCCGACCCCGAGACCAGCCCCGCCACGAAGACGAGCACGCCCAGAAACTGCACCGGGGAGAGCCAGACGGGAGAGGCAGCCAGCTCCACCGTGGCGTTCTGCATCGCGAAGACCTTCGAGCCGATCACCGATGGAAGACACTGCTCGACCAGCAGCGGCCAGTTCTTCGGAATCAACTGCGTGTTGAGGTGCGCTCGCCCCGTGTACACGTGCGCCACCCGGCGCAGCACCGTGAGCACGATGAAGCCCAGCCCGGTGCCCAGCACCACCCGGTTCAGCAAGGCAGGCCAGGGCTTCCACTTCCAGCTGCCGTCGAGTGAAGCCAGGCACGCGAAGAGGATCAGCCCGGGCATGAACTGCGCTGCGAACAGGTCGACGAACATCGCTACGAACCCGGTGAGAATGCCCAGCACCAACAGCACCGCCGGCCTGCGTGCTTCGGCCGCACGATCGATGAGGAAGAACGACAGCAGCACGATGGCCATGCACCACTGCCGCATGTTAAAGAAGAGATAGATGTTGAGCCCCATCGTCATGAAGACGAGGGGCAGGGTGACCACGAAGCCCGGCCACGGCCCCAATCGCCGCGCGACGATTGCGTAGGCGAGGCACGCCGAGACCCACTGCGCGAAGACCGTCACCCCCATGAGCACCAGGGGCGTGGCGCCGAAGAGCACGAAGAATGGCAGCGCCATCACCGAGTCGAGCGAGGTGAGGTAGTCGCGCGCCCAGTGCAGCACCTCCCACTCACCTTCGAGCATGCGACTGGCCTGCAGCCCGGCAATCGCTCCGTCTGAGTTGATGAAGCCCGGGTTCATCAGCGCGGGTACCCGGAAAAGCACGAACGCGAGCGTGAGGAGAACTGGGGGCAGCCACCGCTTCATCTGCGGCCGCTCCTATCAGAGGCGCAGCCCCGGCTCACGAACGGTGGCCCGCGGGAGCGCCTCTTTCACCGCCTGCACCCACTCGGGGTGACGGCGATCGGCGACCAGGTCGAGCCGCTCGAGGTGCGAATACGAGTCGCCGGTTGCCATTGGCATCCCAGGTCGATGCTTCGCTCGACTCTTCACGCAGGCCCGCTGCCGTCTCGATGGCGCCCTGGCCTCGCGGCAAAAGCGAGGGTGAGGCTGGAGGTGGAGCGCTACCTCACTTGCGGCGATGCCAGATTCGGCTTTGTGGAGGTGAGCTGCGCGGACTGCGCCGATTCGGGAGTCGTGGCGTTTGC
>JAYTAT010000929.1:0-2736 GCA_043737315.1 Archangium sp. | reverse complement strand
TGAAGTACAAATCTTCGCGGAACCGGCCCGCCTTCACCTCGGCCTCGAGATCCTTCTGCGTCGAGGCGATCACCCGCACGTCGACCTTCGCGATGCCGCCCATCACGCCGGGCCGTTTGATTTCCCGGGTCTCGAGCGCGCGCAACAGCTTCGCCTGCAGCCCGTTGGGCAGCTCAGAGACTTCGTCGAGATACAACGTGCCGCCTTCGGCTTCTTCGAACGCACCGGGTCTGGCCGAAGGCCGCGCGGAAGAGACGTCGTGACCGAAGAGATCGCTTTCCATCAACGGCTCGCTCGAGGCGCCGAACTCCACCACCACGAACGGCCCTTCACGCCTTCCGCTCTTCTCGTGAATCGATCGCGCGAGCACTTCTTTCCCCGTGCCCGGGTCACCCTCGAGGATCACCGGTGAGTCGGTCGGTGCCGCGCGCTCGAGCAACGCGAAGAGCCGGCGCATCACCAGGCTGCGGCCGAGCACTTCGCCGAAACGTTCGTGCGGCGAGAGCGGCCACTGAATCTCGTGACGGTCGGGCTCGAAGCGCAGCTCGGTGCGGCCGACCGACAGCCGCACCTTGTCGGACAGCTTTGCGTCCATCACCTGCACGCCCTCCGCGCGCACGCCGTTGGTGCTGCGCAGATCGCGGAGGCGGTAACCGCCGGGGCCACCGGTCAACTCGAAGTGGCGGCGCGAAACCGACGTGTCCGTGAGTTTGAGCTGGCACGACTCGTCAGTGCCGACCACGACCGGCTGCCCTTCGAGCACCACCTCGAGCCCTTTGTCGGGGCCCTTGGTGACGGTGAGTCGCGCGCGGGGGAACCGGGCCACGTCGGCCTGCAGCACTTCTGTCATCTGATCCAGAGCCATGGGCCGCGCAGGCTACCGCGAATCCAAGGGTTTGGAGCGCATCGGGCGCATCATCTGGGTGCACACCTGCCCGCATTGCTGTTGAATGAAGAGGTGGTGGTCCCGTCAGATGGCCCGCCGCCTGATTCCCAAGCTCCCGAGGAAGTCGCCATGCGCCTGCCAGTCAAAGGTTCTCTTGTTGCCGCTCTCGCTGCCTCCGCGCTGCTCACGAGCGGTTGCTACGTGCGGACCTACCCTTCGACCCGAGGGGCCATCACCACCACGACCGGCTGTGATCCGCGCTACCCCTGCGCGAACTCGTATTACTGGGATGAGTGGCGCACCTGCTACGTCTTCTACGACGGCTACCGCTACTACGACGCGCTGGGAACGCCGGGAACCTACCCGCTGCCTCCGCAGAACATCGTGATCTCGTACCCGCCGCAGAACTACGTGCCTCCCTCCTATTACGTGCCGCCGCCGAACACCTACCAGCCGCCGTCGCATTACGAGCCGCCTCCGCGCGGGTACCACACGGCGATCCCCGTGCAGTGGCACCAGGCGCCCCCGGTTCAGTTCATCGGGAGCAACAACAACTACGGCAACAACGTGCCGCCCCCGCCGCCCCCGAATGGGAACGGCTACGGCTACGGCAACGTGCCGCCTCCTCCGAACAACAATGGCGGCGGCTTCGGCAACGTGCCGCCCCCTCCGCCCCCGAATGGGAACGGCTACGGCAACGTGCCGCCTCCGCCCCGGAACACCGCGGGTGGCTACGGCAACGTACCGCCTCCGCCTCGGAACACCGCGGGTGGCTACGGCAACGTGCCGCCTCCCCCGAACAACAATGGCGGCGGGTATGGCAACGTGCCGCCCCCGCCCCCGAACGGCAACACCGGTGGGGGCTACGTGCCGCCTCCCAACACGGGTTACGGCAATGCGCCGCCGCCCCCTCCCAACGGCAACACCGGTGGTGGCTACGCGCCCCCGCCTCCCTACGGCGGCAGCGGCTACACGGGCGCGCCCCCGCCGCCTCCTTCCACCGGTGGTGGCTACACGGTGCCGCCCCCGAACACGGGCAACAACTACGGCAACACCTCGCCTCCTCCCTCGGGTGGCGGCAACTACGGGAACCTGGCGCCTCCGCCTCCCCCCGGTGGCAACCGCGCTCCGGTCGGCATCGCGCCGCCCCCTCCGAACACCTACGTTCCTTCGAACCCGGGCCAGAACAACACGTACCAGCCTGCGCCCGCGCCGCGCCCCCAGAACACGTACATTCCTTCGAACCCGGGGCAGACCAACACCTACGTGCCGCCGCCCGCCCCGTCGAACAGCGGCAGGCCGGAGCTCAACGTGCCGCCGCGCCCGTACTACGGCGAAGTGAAGCGTGACCTGCCGTACACCGTGACGCCGTCGCTGCCTCAGAACAACGCGCCGCCCCCGCCCCGAAGGCAGCCGCAGCCCGAGCCGCAGCCCGGCCCCATGGGTGGCCGCCCGCCGCCGCCCCCTCCCCCGCGTCGGTGAGAGTCAGAGACCGCTGAACCGAAGCGCCGATTCCTGAACGGACTCGGCGCTTTGTCTTTGTCAGGGCCCTCGCTACGGTCCGCCTCGTTTTGACCAAGGGGACACCGTGAATCGTCGTTGGCTCAAGCTGTGTACGTTGTGTGCTGCCGGTGTTGCTCAGGCTTCTGGCTTCTACCTGGGAGACAACGGCGCCAAGACCATGGTGCAAGGCGGCGCTTTCACCGCGCAGGCCGACGACGTCACGGCGATGCAGCACAACCCCGCGGGGCTGGCGCAGCAGCCGGGCTTCTCGTTCGCGGCCGACCTCCAGGTCATCCGTCACGACGTGAGCTACCTGCGGCAGGACCCCGGGTTCGATCCCAACAACC
>JAYTAT010000928.1:0-2738 GCA_043737315.1 Archangium sp. | reverse complement strand
GCTTGCAGTACAGGCCGCTGCGGCAATCGCCGTCAGCCGAGCAGGGATCGTCGAGCAGCGCGCGTGGCTGGCAGGTGCGCGGGCAAGATGAACCGCGGCACACGCCGTCGGTGCACTCGGCAAAACCGTCGTAACAGTCTTCGCCCAGCGGCACGCGGGGCAGCAGGAAGCGGGTGCACGAGTCGGGCAGCGTCTGCCACTCGCCGCAGGCTCGGGTGAGGAAGGCCTGGCCACACGCTTCGGCGCGCGCCGGCTCGTACTTGAGGGCGCCCGCGGCCACGTGGCTGGGCCAGGTCATCGGCCCGCACCAGGTCACCTCGAAGAAGCGCTGGCACTCGAGGGTCGCGCTCGCCTCGATGAGGCCACAGCGCGCGAGGTAGTTGCAGCGTTGGAGGTTGAGCACACCGCAGGCATCGGCCGGGCTCAGACCGGCATCGACGCGCTGGCCCCCGTCGGGGATCACCGGGAGGCCGCTGTCGACTTTGCCTGCATCTGAAGGCGGAAAGTTGGGCGCGAAAGAACACGCCTGGGCGACGGCGAGACAAGAAAGAAAAAGACCGGCTCTGATGATGGGAGGCAGCTTCAAGACTCTCTTACAGCCCGCCGTCGGCCCTCTGCGAGCAACTCGCGTTGCATCTGCCACCGAATCCAGCATCCGGCAAGGTGACGAACTCGCAGTCATTCGACAGGCACTCTGCACCATAGCCGCAGTCCTGGCCGACCGTCTTCCAGGCCACGCATCTGTCGTCAGAGGTACCTGAAAACGCACACGCATTTCCCGGGGCGCAGCGGTACCCGGTGCGGTCAAAGGAGCAGTCACCGCCCGCATCGGGCAAGCCCTCGCACCGCTGGGTGGTCACGTCGCAGAAGAGCCCGCCCTGGCAGTCGTCGTAGTTGATGCAGCCCATCCGCAACGCGGCCTTGGTCAGGCAGGTGCCGGTGGTGAGCAGCGTGCTGCAGCGCAGGCTGGGCAGGCAGCTCCCTGGCCCGGTGCACGTGCCGCCCAGACCCGACTTGCGCTCGCAGGTGCCGGGCGGGCGAACGCCGTTCACCGGTTGATCCTGCCGGCAGAAATATTCTTGCCTGCAGAAGGGAAAACCGCCGCGGCTGGCGCAGGGTTGACCCACGTCGGCCAGACGCGTGATGCAGCGGCCGTCGACGCAGGAATTCTGGTCGCCGCAGGCGTCGTAACGCCGGCAGGCATCACCTTCGTTCTTCCTGGGCTCGCACAGGGCGGTGCCCGCGTCGTTGAGATCGCAGCTGCCGTTGAACGGATCGCAGCGGCGGGTGAAGCCATCGCAGGGTTGACCTTGCGCGGCCCAGGCGCGGCAGATGTGAGGGCAGGTGCCGTCGTAGAGATCGCAGAAGCCCGAGCCGTTGCAGTCGGTCGGCGCGAGGCAGCCTGCGTCGGGTGGGGTCAGGCCGGTGAAGACGGTGGTGCAGGGCAGGGGCAGCTCTTCGCAGCTGCCGGTGCCGTAGCCGTCGAGGCAGCGCACGGCTTCGACCTCGAGGTACTGGCTGCGGAGCTCCTGCACGCCGCGCTGGAGCGCCGTTTGATCGCAGGTGGCGATGTTGGAGCGGGTGAGCAGGCAGCCGGAGAAACCCGCCTGGCTCAGCCGGCCACACCGCAGATCGCGGCCACACTCGGCGCGCGCGCGCAGGGCGCACCACGACTCGATGGGCGCTTGCAGAAAACCTGCGTCGGGCATGCCGGCATCACGCGGCGGGCGGCCGGCATCGGGGGCGTCTGCGTCGGGCTGGCCTGCGTCGACTTCGGGAACCCCAGAGTCGGGAACGGGCGCGGGTGGACAGCCTGCGACGAGGAACGCCAACACGTTGAAGAGGAGAACCTGACGCACGGCGTGCGAAGCTATCACCGGGTCCGGGGGGGAACGGTGAGGCTCTGGCGCATGTGGGACAACGTGTGCTAGCGCGCCGCTCCATGAAGAACTTCCACTGGCTGACGATGGTCGTGCTGTCGGGTTGTGGCGTTCAGGACGCGTTCGTCGACGAGGGCGAACTCGCCGATTTCCAGTCCGTGGTCGACGCCCCGCTGCTGGGCGCGAACGGCCAGGATGTCGCCGAACGTTCGTGCCAGATCGTGCTGCGCAGCCTCGAGCGTGGCGCTGCCTCGTGCACCAACGGCGTGTGCTGGTGGACCTGGAGCGGTCTCATCGACATCTCGAAGCAGGCTGAAGCCGAAGGCGCGCGGGCCCGGGTGCTGTTCAAGAACATCGACGCCACGCCGTGGTCGAGCGTCTCCACCACGAAGACCACCGGTGCTCCGGCGGGCTTCACGCGCTACCGCTTTCGCCTGACCCGCGACACGGTGCGCGACGGCATGTCGGCCACCGCGCTGGCGAAAGCCACCGTTTCGGTCGCGCCGTACCTGCTGACCACCACGGGCGCGCGACTGTTCGATCACAACCGGGTGCCAGGTGAGCTCGACGCGTACGTGCTGAACCAGGCGAGCGGCTGGCGTGTGGCGCCTGACGCTGCGGTCTGCAACGCAGACGTCGTCGCCTCGCGCACGCTCGACTTCCAGAGTGGCCTCAGCATCAAGCAGCGGGGCACGCTGGTGGCGGGCCAGCCGGTCACCTTGAACTATGCTCTCGATCGCCTCACCACCTGCCGCGGCACGCACAACGGTTTCCCCGCGTGGGATCTGCAGGCTTCGGTGCGCTTCTTTCCCTCGGGCGCGGTGACTGAAGGCACGGTGCGTGGTTTCGATTCACCCG
>JAYTAT010000927.1:0-2744 GCA_043737315.1 Archangium sp. | reverse complement strand
GCCGCGCCCGCCGTGCAGACGTCTTTGCAGCAGGTGGCCGTGCTGGCCGCGATGGTGTTGAGCGCCGAGGTCAGCTGCGCCTGGCTGTTGGCCGTGTACGCCGAGCCCGTGCCGCCGGCCGCTGCCACCGCGTCGAGCACCGCCTTGTTGTTGCCGGCGGTCAGCGTGCTGTCGAAGCCGACCACGAAGACCTTGATGTTTGCCGCGAAGAGCTGCTGCGCCGCCGAGACGGTCGCGTTGTTGTCGAGGCAGTCCTTCGCGCCGAGCGCGCAGGTGCTGGTGGCGGGCGTGGGGCCGCAGCCCGGGGTGGTGGGCGAGCAGGCGTTCGGGTCGAGCGCCGTGTTGCAGTTGGGCAAGCCGTCGGTGATGAGCAGCACGTACGCAGGGGTGGTGAGGCCCCGGCTCAGCAGGTGGGTGCGAACGGCCAGCAGCGACGCCGCCGTCGGCGTACCGCCACCAGGAACCGCGGTGTTGTAGGCGTTGGTGATGCCCGTGGTGGTATCAGCGATGGGCGTGACCACCGTGCCCGTGGTGCAGTTGAAGGTGGTCGTGGTCTGGGGGTACATCGCTGCGCCGAAGCGGAAGCGGTTATTGAAGTTGCTGGCGAGCGCAGGGACCACCTGGCGGGCGATGCTCCACTTGGAGGGATTGGCCGTGGAAGCCGTGGTGCCATCGGGTGCGAAGTTCATCGAGCCCGACTTGTCCTGCACGATGAAAAGCACTGGCAGCTCGACGCAGGGAGCAGCAAGAGCAGAAGAAGCGGCGAGGGCGAGGATGGCGATCAGGCTGCGCATGCGGTGTTATCCACCGTTCACACCTCAATGTTTCGTAAAACCCTGTTTTCAGGGTACTTTTCTTGAGTCCTGAGAGTGACAGGGCCAATTCAGGAGCCTCGATGTCCACTTCGAAAGCGCTTTTACACGGCGACGGCCTCCTCAAGGCCCTGACGGAGACCGCGCTCGAGGTTCAGCGCACCCGCTTCATGAAGGAGCTGCTCGTCGCGGCAGGCCAGGGGCTGGAGAAATTCGGCTTCGAGGTGGCGGTCATCTCGGTCGACGAAGCGCGGTATTCGATTCGGTATCTGACCTCGAAGGCGCATCACAAAACGCTGCAGGCGGCGCTGGTGCCAGGCGATCGGCAGCCGCTGACGCCCGAAGGCGTGTTCCGCAAGGCGATGACCCACGAAGTGCCTGTGCTGGTGCCGGGCTTTCGCCAGATGATTCGCGCCTACGGCCAGGCGCAGGGCCGGACCGTACCTGAGGGCGCGGTGCAGAAGACGCCTGACGTGGGGGTGATTGCGCCTTTGCACGTGCGCCGCTCGCAGTGGGGCGCGCTCGTGTTGCTGCACGATGAGGTGGGCGAGGCCGATCTGGCGAGCATCCGCCTGTTTGCGCTGCAGCTGGGCTCAGCCATCGAAATCTCGGAGGCGTTCGAGCAGCTGGAGCGCCGTACGGCCGAGCAGGAGCTGGTGCACGAGCTCGCGGTTTCTGGCCCCCGCGCCGACTCGCGCGCGCTGTGCCGGCGGGCCCTCGAGACGGTCTGCAGAACCACCGAGAGCGACTGCGGCATGCTGCACCGCTTCGACGTCGAGTCAGGCGACTACCTGCTGGTGGGCGAGCCCTGGCGCTATGACGGGCCGCTGCTCGAGACGTACCGGCGCTTTCGCATCGATCCCGACAACGCCCTGGCGCGCGCGCCGCTGGCGATGGCTGCCAAAGATGTGCCCCACGGCTCCGAGATGCTGATGGCCGAGGGCCTGGTGCACATGGCGATCGTGCCGTTGGCCATCGAAGGCAAGCCGGTGGGCCTGCTCTCTCTGGCCCGCAACCGCGATCTCCCGTACTCGCAGCACGACGTCCGCTCGGCGGAGACCCTCGGGGTGCAGATGGCCTCGCAGCTCGAGCGCGCGCGGCTCTACGACGAGGCGAACCGGCTCTATCGAGAGCTGAAGGCCTCGTACGACGAGCTGGCCCGCACGCAGCAAGAGCTGGTGCGTCACGAACGGCTGGCCGCGTTGGGTGAGCTGGCGGCGGTGATGGCGCACGAGGTGCGAAACCCGCTCGGGGTGATCTTCAATTCGTTGACCACCTTGAAGCGCCTGCTGCGCCCGACCGGCGACTCCGAGATGTTGCTCAACATGGTCGGCGAAGAAGCCGAACGGTTGAACCGCATCGTGGGTGACCTGCTCGACTTCGTGCGTCCGTACGAGCTGGTGAAGAAGCCGATGGCGGTCGAGCCGATCATCGCCAGCGCGGTCGACGCGGCGGCCCAGTCGACGCTGCACTCCAGCGTGCGCGTGCTGACCGAGTTCCCCCGTGAGCTGCCCGCGTTCCCCCTCGATGCGCACCTGCTCAAGCAGGCGCTGGTGAACCTGATCGTCAACGCAGCGCAGGCCATGCCCCGCGGCGGCACGGTCACGGTGCGGGCCACGGTCGAGCAGGTCAACGGCGTGCCCTGGCTCACCGTGCGCGTGCAGGACGAAGGTGTCGGCCTCACGCAGCGCGCGGCCGAGAAGATGTTTCAGCCGTTTTTCACCACCAAGGCCACGGGCACCGGGCTGGGCCTGGCGGTGGTCAAACGCATCGTCGACGCGCACATGGGCGAGATCACCGCGCGGCGAAACGATGAAGGCGAAGGCACCACCTTCACGGTGCGATTCCCCCCCACCACGGAGACCCGCTCGGGCAGCCTCACGCCGCCCCGGCCCTCGCCTTCGATTCGCAACGCCTGAAGTTCAGGCCGCC
>JAYTAT010000926.1:0-16707 GCA_043737315.1 Archangium sp. | reverse complement strand
TCCATCGGGCGCCAACGGCTGCCCGATCAGAGAGCTGTCACGGGTGCGCATCGGCAAGCTCCGGGTGGTCGACGCTTCGGTCATTCTCAACCTGCCCGAGGGTCGTTCGGTGCGGCTCGACGGGCTGAGCATCGAGGCGACGCTCGATCGTCGCGCGGCGACCGTCACCCTCGACGGGCGGGGCGGGGCGGTGGTGATGGGAGACCGCACCTTACGCCTGGGCAAGCTGGTGATCGAAGGCGCGCTCGATCTCGGCGCAGAACAGGTTGATCTCCAGCGGGTGGAGGCGAACCTCGAAGGCGTGCGAGTGACCACCTCGGGCACCATCGACGGTCTGTGCGACGTGGTGCCTTCGCTCGACCTGGCACTCCAGACCTGGCTGCCGCTCGAGGCGCTGCCGCGTTTGGGCATTCCGCTCCCTGCGCCCTCGGGGCAGGTGCTCGCGCGCGCCAGCATCGGCGGCAAGTTCGACGCGCTCTGGGCCCACGGTGAAATCCAGGGGTCTCGGGTGATCTTCGACAAATACACCCCGGGCGACTTCTCGGCGAGGGTGTCGTGGAGCGGCAAGACGGTGAAGCTCGAGGAGTTCGTCACCCGCTCGGGTGAAGGTGAAGTGCGGGTGGCCGGCGAAATTTCGCTCGAACCCGGATTTCCCGTCACCGCGCGTATCGAGACCAAAGACGCCTCGTTCGCCCGCATCATGGCGCGCGCGGGTGTCTCGGGCGCGTGGGTGGAGTTTGCCGCGTCGGTCAAGGGCGTGATCACGGGCAACCTGAGCCCCACGCCGGTGCTCGGCGGCGACGTCGAGTTCAAGACCGGCCCCTTCGTGCTCGCCGCGCGCCCGTGGGATGGGCCGCAGAGCGGGGGCATCGACATCTTGCGTTTCAAGCAGGCTGCGGGCCGGTTTCGCCTGGGCCTCACCTCGCAGACGGTCACCTTCGACGACGTGGCCCTTCGGGTCGGCGCCGCCGAAGGAACACGCATCTCGGGCACGGTGAAGCTCTTCCCCCAGCGAAGCGCCATCGACGCCGACGTGAGCGCAGATGCGATCGACCTGTCGGACTTCGGAGCTCTGGCTGAGATGCCGTGGTCGGGCTTCGGGCAGGCGCGGGTCACCATCAAGGGGCCGTTCGCGTCGGTGGTCATCGATGGGCAGACCACCCTGCGCGACTTCAAGTTGATGGGCTACTCGCTGGGCGTGGTGCAGAGCCCGCTGCGGTTCGCCAACGACGTGCTCGCCTTCCCTGCGGTCGCGGCGCAGAAGGGGCAGACGCAATACTTCGGTGACGTGGCGCTCACGTTCAAGCAGCCGGGGCTCCACGCGCGGGCGACCGTACAATTGCCCGATGGCCGGGTGGAAGACGTGATCGAGCTGCTCGCCGATCTGAGCCCCACCATGGAGAACCTGCGTGACGGCGTGCTCACGGGCCGCATGAGCGCCCTGGCCGCTTTCGATTGCCCCGTCGCCGAGTTCGCGGGGGTGATCGCCGCGCGGGTGCGTGACGGGCGCTACCTGGATCGCCGGCTGGGCGAGGCCAACCTCATCGCGCGTTTCGAAGCGGGGCAGACGCTGGTGCTCGAACCGACCGTGTTCGACGGGCCGCTGGGCCGCTTCGCCGTCGACGGCACCTGGTACTTCGAGGGCCCGATCGACTACCGCCTGGCGATCGAAGGCGGTTCGCTCAGCGAATTGATCGACCCCCAGGGGGAACGCAAGCTGCCGGTGGCGGGTGCCTTCGTGGCCAAGGCCAGGCTTGGAGGCACCACTGAGCAGGTGCTGATCGACGGGTGGATGTCTTCGTCGGACGTGACCTGGAAACAGCACGTGCTGGGGCCGATGCACCTCGAGGCGAAGGCGGTGGGCCTTGAGCTGCAAGCGGGTGGCACCCTGTTCCCCGGGCTGCAGGCCACGATCGGCATGAGCATGCACGACGACTGGCCCTTTCGTTCGAACATCGCGGTGCAGCTGGCTGATCTCGGCCCGTTCTTGCCTGAGTCGGCAGCTTCGGTTTCGGTGCGGCTCAAGGGCACGGTCGAGGCGCACGGGCCGATGCGCGATCTTCAGAAGGTCATCGCGCGCGCCACCCTCACCGAGGTGGGCATCGCCCGCGGCGACGTCACCGCCACCAACGTCGAGCCGGTCGAGCTGGGCTGGAACGCGGGGGCCTTCGAGGTGGCCTCGCTCGAGTTCAAGGGCCCCACCACCGAGCTGACCGCCGCCGGCACCTGGGGCCCGGTCAACGTGGATCTCAAGACGCGCGGTTCGGTCGATCTGCGACTGCTCTCGAGCCTCACCACCCAGCTCGAGCGCACGCAAGGAAGGCTCGATTTCACCGCCGCGTTCGGGGGGCAGGTCGGCTCGCCTTCGTTGGCCGGGCGCGCCTCGCTCACCGACACGCGCTTCCAGATACGCGGGCAGGATCTCTCGGTGCGCGCGCTCTCGGGCCGGGCCGACTTCTCGGAGTCGCGCATCATCATTCAAGACGTGCAGGGCTTCTTGAACGAAGGCCGGGTGCGCTCGCGCGGCGACGTGCGGCTCGAGCGCTTCGCGATGAAGAGCATCGAGCTGCAGACCGATCTCGAAGACGTCTCGGTGCAGGTGAAGCCGGAAGTACCGGTGACGCTGACCGGTTCGCTCCTGCTGGCCTCGCGCAACGCCGAGGTGTTCCAGCTCTCGGGGGGGCTCGACGTGGTGAAGTTTCGCTACACGCAGCCGCTCGCGCTCGAAGGCCTGGTGGCCAACGCACGCGAGGTGCCGGTGCCCAACGACACCAAACCCAACGAGTGGCTGCGCCTCGACGTCGACCTGCGCACCACCGGAGACGTGCGCATCGAGAACAACCTCGCGCGCGCCCGGCTGGCGGGCCGGCTCAAGCTCTCAGGCACCAACGTGAAGCCGGTGCTCATCGGCGTGGTGGAGACGCAAGAGGGCGCCCAGGCCTTCTTCCGCGGCAACACCTTCAACGTGCAGCGCGGGCAGCTGCAGTTCAACGGCCTGTGGCCCACCTTCGACCTCTCGGCACAGAGCCAGGTGCGCGAGTATCTGGTCACCGTGAAGGCGTTCGGCCGCATCGAAGACCCGAAGATTTCGCTGACCTCCGAGCCGTCGCTGCCCGACGCCGACATCTTCTCGCTCATCACCCTGGGTGTGACCTCACGTGAACGGCTCACCGAACGTTCCGGCGCGGGCCTGGCGGCCGAAGCGCTGCTGTCGGCTTCAGGGTTGGATCAGCAGGTGCAACGTTTTCTCTCGCAGAACGTGGGCCTCAAGGATCAGCAGGTCAGGCTCACCACCAGCTTCAACGAGGTCACCGGTACGGCGGAACCCGCCGTCACCTGGGAATCCAAGGTCCTCACCGACAACTTCAAGGTCGGCGTCACCCAGCCGGTGACAGGGCGCGGAACCAAGGCCCAGGCAGAGTACCGCTTCAATCAACGGGTCTCTGCACGCGCTCAGTGGGACAATCAGAACCAGAACACCACGGTCGGCAATCCGGGCGTGGAGCTGCGTTTCCGATTCGAATGGGAGTGACCCTTCTTTTACTAGCGCTGCTCGCGCAGACGCCGGCCCCCGAGGCCCCCACCATTGCGGGTGTCGAGGTACGTCTGCCCGCGGGGGCCGATCGCAAGCTGCTCGAGCGGGTGCCTCAGCTCGTCACGGTGCGCAAAGGCCAGGCGCTCTCGAGGCGCGCGGTAGAGCGCTCCATCGAGAGCCTCTTTGCCACCGGCAAGTTCGCCGACATCGAGGTGCAGGGCCGTGACGTCGCCGAAGGGGTCGAGCTGATCTTCATCCTGGTGCCGCGGCAGAACATCGGCGCGGTCTTCGTAGAGGGCACCGTCGAGCTGACCCGCGACGAGGTGATCGCCGCGTCGGGCCTCGAGGTGGGCTCGGAGTACTGGCCTGAGCGCGCGGAACACTCGGCTGACAACGTGCGCGCGCTCTACCAGCGCCGCGGCTTCCGGGCCGTCGAGGTGCGCACCGAGGCGGCGATGGTGGAAGGTGCGGTCTCCATCGGCTTCATCGTGGAAGAAGGTGAGCCCAGCCGGGTGAGGGCGGTCTCGTTCTCGGGTGAGCCAGGGCTGCCGCTGCGCAAGGTGCTCGACACGCTGGGCGTGCGCCCCGGGGAAATGCTCGACCTCGCGCGCCTCGAGACCGGGCTCGAGGCGGTGCGTGGCTTGTACCGGCGCGAACGGTACTTCCGCGCGCGGGTCGATCTGCCCGAGGTGGGCGATGACGGCCGGGTGGTGGTGCCCGTGGTCTCGGGGCCCCGCTACGATTTGATCTTCAGCGGTAACCGGCTGGTGTCCGACAGCTCGCTCAAGTGGCTGCTCGCGTACGACGGAGAAGAGACGCTCGATCTCGCGCTGGCCGAACGCCTCGCGCAACGCATCGAGCGGTTCTACCGGTTCCGCGGGTATCACGACGTGCGGGTCGTGCCCTCTGAGGTGCTCAAGCCGCGCACCACCCAAGCAGCCCTGGGTTTCTCCATCGAAGAGGGCGCGCCGCTGCGGGTGGTGTCGATCGGCTTCGAAGGCGCCGCGGTGGTGTCGCCCTCTGAGCTGCAGTCGGTGCTGCGGCGGGTGATGGAGGCGTCTGCACCCGTGCCTCCGTTCGAGCTGCACTCGATGGGCGATCCCACCGACACGGAAGGGCGCACCAGCAACGTCTTTGCCGATACGTTGCCCTCACAACCGATGGACACGGTTTTCGAGACCGATGCGTGGGGCGAAGCGGCCAAAGCGATGATGGCCCTCTACCGGGAGCGCGGGCACCTGAAGGCCTCCGTCATCTTCGCCGGCCTCGAGCTCGAGGGCCGGCTGGGTCGGGGGCGTTTCGTCGTTCAAGAGGGGCCCCAGGCGCGCTTTCGCGCGGTGCAGTCTGAAGGGCTGCCGCCGGGCTTCTCCTCGCTCTCGCTTGCCAGCGTGAAGCTGGGTTCGCCCTTCAGCCCCGGGGAGCTGCAGCGCATCGAACGGGGCGTTTCGCGCGAGCTGGGCCGCAACGGCTATCTGTTTGCCAGCGTGAGCGCGTCGTACTCGCTGGATGCGCAGGGCCAGCTGGTCGATGCGTTGATCTCGGTTTCTTCAGGACCGCAGGTGAAGGTGCGCGCGGTGTTGCCCGTGGGCCAGGTGCGTACGGCGGAAGAGATCATCACGCTGCAGGCCACCATGAAGGAGGGCCAGCCGCTCGACTCCGAGTCGTTGTTCTCGACGCAGAGCAACCTCTCGAATCTCGGCATCTTCCGCAGCGTGCAGGTCGAGATGCTCTCGCCTGATCGCCCCGAGGCACTCAAGACGATCTTGCTCAAGGTGCGAGAACGGCCGCTGTTCTCGGGCGAGTTCTTCTTTGGCTACTTCTTCGCCGACGGGTTCCGCGGTGGCGTGGAGGGCTCGGTGAACAACATCGGAGGCCGCGCCATCACGTTGACCGGCCGGCTGCAGGGCAACCTCTTTTTTACCTCGTTCCCCGCGCTCACCAACCAGGTCGATCTCACCGGGCTCGAGCTCTACAAACAGATGGGCTTCCGGGCGAACCTGTCGCTCGACGCGCGCAGCATTCTCCCCGCGCACATCGGGTTGCGGCTCGACCTCATCGGCGAGCGTGTGTTTCGCCCCCAGTTCCGCTTCACGCGTGTCGCGGCGGTGCCCACGCTCGATTGGTCGACCACCTTCCGCATTCCCGCGTTCGATTGGATGCGCCCGAAGATCTCGCTCGCGCTGCAATACGAGCTTGAATACAGCTTCGTCGAGCGGGTCGGCAGTGCGCTCACCTCGGTGCCGCCCACCAGCCTCGTGGATCAAGAGCGGCTGCGCTTCAACTTCGGCGAGTTCGCGCTGCACGGCGTTCGGCTGAACCCCACCATCGATCTGCGCGACAGCGCTTTGACGCCGACCAGGGGGCTGCTGCTGCAGGCTTCAGGCGAAGTGACGGGCGCTTTCTTCGCGCAGGACGAAGAGCTCAAGGCCGTGGTGGTGGACTTTCTCAAAGTGAGCGGCCTGGCCACCGGCTATGTGCCCTTCGCCAACCGCTTCGTGTTGGCGCTCTCTGCGCGTGGCGGGCGCATCTTCCCGCTCACCCGCGGCTCGGCCACGCCGCCCGTGCGAAGGTTCTTCCTCGGCGGTGCCACCTCGGTGCGCGGCTTCAACGAAGATCAGCTGGTGGCCGACGACCTGCGCGCGCAGTACCGCAAGGAGGTCAACGACTGTCAGGTGCTGGCCGCGAAGGATGGCTGCTCGTCAGCGGCGAAGACCATTCTCGGAGGGCGCCAGGTGCCTTCGCAGGGCGGTGAACTCTTCGCCGTCTTCAAGGCCGAGCTTCGGTTCCCCGCGTTCAGCGTGCTCGACCTGGGCGTCTTCTTCGAGGTGGGAAACTTGTGGCTCACCGTTCCCAACTCGGTGGGCCCGTTTCGCCCGGTGGTGGGTTTGGGCGTGCGCTACGTGACCCTGATCGGCGCGCTCGCGCTGGATCTCGGCGTCAACCTCGCCCCAGATCTCGTCATCAACGAGCCGCAGTTCGTGGTCCACTTCAACATCGGCGTCTTTTAAGGGGGCTCGAACGCGATGTTCTATCGACTGGTACGAACGATCGTCTCGATGACGCTGGGGCTCTTCTACCGGGTCGAGGTGGTGCGGCGGGTCGATGATTTTTCGGGCCCCGTGATGTTCGTGGGCAACCACCCCAACAGCCTGCTCGACCCCGCGATGGTGTTCATGATCACCGATCGCCAGGTCACCTTCCTTGCGCGTGAGCCGCTCTTTCGGGTGCCGGTGCTCGGTTGGGTCCTTCGCGGCGTGGGGGCGCTGCCGGTGTACCGCAAGCAGGATCACCCGGGCCTGATGGAGAAGAACGAAGGCACGCTCGACGCCGCGGCCAATGCGCTGATCACCCAGAAGGCGATCACCATCTTCCCCGAGGGCAAGTCGCACTCAGACCCTCAGCTTTCCGACATCAAGACGGGCTGCGCGCGCATCGCGCTCAAGGCCGTGCGCGCCGGGCAGGCGCTGCGCATCATCCCCATCGGGTTGACCTACGCCCAGAAGCACCGCTTTCGCAGCAAGGTGCACGTCGAGGTGGGAGAGCCGATTCTGGTGCAGGCCGTCGGCGAAGGGCTCACCTCGGAAGGCGAGCAGGAGTGGGTGCGTTCACTGACCGCCCGCGTGGGCGAAGCGATGCGCACCGTCACGCTCAACCTGGAGAGTTGGGAGGACCTCGATCTCATTCACACCGCCGATCGGCTCTTCGCGCTGCGCAACGGGTTCCGTGAGAAAGACACCGATCGCCTGCGCATGTTCGCGCGCGGCGCCTCGTTGCTGCGCACGGTCGACCCCGAACGTTTCGACGATCTGAAGGAAGACGTGTTGTCCTTCCACGCCCGGCTGCAGATGGTGAGCGCGCACCCCGGCGATCTCGCGGTGAGCTTCGAAGAGAAGCCGGTGCGCACGTTCGTGGTGCGAAACCTGGCGGCCCTCATCTTCGGCTTCCCGCTCTTCGCCCTGGGCATGGTGCTCTACTTCGTGCCGTACCTGTTCTTGAAGGCGCTGGCGCTGGCGGTGCCGGTCTCACGTGATCGGGTCGGCACCCTCAAGTTCGTCTCGGCGCTGATCATGGTGCCGTTGTGGTGGTCATTGCTCACGCTCGCGGCGTGGTGGTTCATCGGCCTGCTGGGCATGGTGATCGTGCTGCTGGGGGCCTTCCCCCTGGCCGTCTTCACGCTCTATTTCGTCGAGCGCCGAAGGGCCGCCTTCAACGACGTGGTGACCTTCTTCAAGCTGGGTGACCGAAGCCGCCTGCGCACCCACCTGCTGGCCGAAGGAGAGCGCCTGCAGGAAGAGATTCAGCGCATCGCCGAGGAGCTCAAGCCGAGGCTCGAAGCGGAGCTTCGGCAGCCGGGGTGACCCGGTCGTCGGGCAACGTTCTCCAGCCGATGAGCCAGATGAGCCCGCCGGCCGCCACCGCGATGGGCACCATGATGAGCGCGGTCTCGAGACTGCCGGTGGCGTCGGAAACAGCGCCGATGAGCGGCGGGGAGAGCACGTCGCCGAACAGGTGAATGCAGAGAATCGAGAGCCCGAACGCGCGGGCACGCAGCCCCGGCTCGACGCTGTTCACCAGCAACGTGTTGACCGGTGAGTTGTAGGCCCAGAGAAAGAACTGCGCGAAGAGCACGCAGCCGACGATGGCGGCGGGTTGCCTCGCCACGAAGATGGCCGCCACGGTCAGCGCCACCGCGGGGATCATCGAGAGCCCCGAGATGGCCAGGTACGGTTGGCGGGTGTGTTGGCCGAGCCGGTCAGCGAGGAAACCGCCGGTCGAGGTGCCCAGCAAACCACCCACCACGGCCGAGGCGCCGATCGCGAGATCCGCCTCAGACAAGGTCATGCCGCGCGAGCGCGAGAGGAACTCGGCAAACCAGTCGGCGATGCCGCCGGTGGCGAAGGTGACCAGGGTGTAGCCGCCCACTGTGAAGAGGAAGATCTTGTTCTTCGCGAGGCTCCGGATCGCCTGCGGCCATGAAATGACCTCGGCGGGCTTTTCGTCGAAGGCGCCGCGCACGGGGTCTTTCATCAACAACGCGAGCGCTGCGACGAGCAGGCCAGGCAGACCGACGGCGAGGAAGGCAGTGCGCCAGCCGAAGTGTTCACCGAGTACACCGCCGAGCACGAAGCCCATCGCTGAGCCCACGGGGATGGCCACGTAGAACAGGGTGAAGACGCGGTTGCGCTTCTCGGGCGGGTAGAAGTCGGCGAGCAGCGAAGGCGCGAGCGTGGCGTACGCGGCTTCACCGATGCCCACGGCAGCGCGGGCGAGCATGAACGTGAAGAAGCTGTCGGCCAGCGCAGCGGCGGCGGTGGCGAGTGACCAGGCGGCGACTCCAAAGGCGATCAGCAGGCGTCGATTGCCCCGCTCAGCGAGCGTGCCGAAGATGGGGCTGGCGATCATGTAGACGATGATGAACGCGGTGAGCGGCAGCGACGTTTGCGTGTCGGTGAGGTCGAGGTCTTTCTTGAACAGGCCCTTCACGGCCGACGGCACGTAGCGGTCGACGTAGTTGAGCATGTTCATCAGCGTGAGGATCAGCAGCGCGAACATCGCCCCGGGCGCTGCCGCTCGCGGCGCCTTCACTTCGTCTTTCCGAAACGATCAGCGAGCAGGCCCCACCGCAGGCCTCGATCGCTGACGATGACCTCGGTGACGCCGAGCGCTCGCATGGCCGCGCGGAAGATGAGCCCGCCAGCGACGATTACGTCAGCGCGTTTCGGCTGCAACCCCGGCACGGTTTTCCGCAACGAGGTCGGAAGCGAAGCGAGCCGGCTCAGGGCCGCGTTCACTTCATCGAACGGCAGCGATGCGCCGTGAATGAGGGTTGGGTCGTAAGGCTCGACCCTGCGGGCCACTGCGCACAGCGTGGTCACCGTGCCGGCCACGCCGATCATCTTGAAGCCCGCGGCTGGTTTGGGCAGGGCGGCGAAGGTCGTGTTCAACATGGCGTCGATCGCGTCGAGCTCGGGCTGGCTCGGAGGGTCGGTCTTCACGTGACGTTCGGTCAGCCGCACCGAGCCCACGTCGAAGCTGCGCCGAAAGGTCACCTCACCCTGGGGGCTGCCGTAGATGAACTCGGTCGAGCCACCGCCGATGTCGAGTACGACCAGGGGCGTCTGGCCGCCGAAATCCGAGAAGGCAGAGGCGAACGACAGGCGGGCCTCTTCGTCGCCCGAGATGATTTCCACGTCGAGGCCTGCCCGTGTCTTGGCGCCTTCGAGAAAGACGCTCCCGTTACTCGCGTCACGCGCGGCAGAGGTGGCGCTGGCGACGATGCCTTTCGCGCCGAGGTCGCGGGCTTCTTGCGCAAAGCGCTCGAGTACCTTGAGCGTGGTCTCGAGCGCGTCGGGTGCGAGGGTCTTCGTCTGGTCGACACCCTTGCCGAGGCGGGTGATCTCTGAGCGCTCCTCGACCGCGGTGAAGCGGCCATCGGGTTGACGCTCGGCCACCAGCAACAACACCGAGTTCGTCCCCACGTCGATTGCTGCGTAACGGTTCACCAACCGAAGGTTAGTACGACATTCCGAACGTCTTGGCCCAAAGGCACGGACGGCCGCGGTGAGGTCGCCCGGCCGAGCTCGCACCGTGCGCGGCGAAACAAGATCCCAGCGGTGCCCCCCGTGAAGGCGACCAACGCAAGTGCGTAGGTGGTTACGCAGCTCTGACGCAGCGTGTCGGTCGGCTGTGCTTGCCTGCGCGGCGGCTCGGCCGATAGTCGGAAAACCCTCGTCGTTCTCTTTTTGAAAAAGGCCCGGTTCCCCATGGTTCAAGCGCACTCTCGTATCTACGGCTCTGGCTTCGTCACGGGCGAAGTCCTGGTGCCCAACGAGCGAATGACGCTCATCTGCGACACCACCACGGAGTGGATCAAAGAGCGCTCGGGCATCGAGCAGCGCTACTTCGTCAACGAAGGTACCGGCACCAGCGATCTCGCGGTCGACGCGGCGAAGAAGGCGCTCGACGACGCGGGCTGGAAGGCGAGCGAGGTCGACTACATCGTCGTGGCCACCATGACGCCTGACTACTACTTCCCCGGCGTGGGCAGCCTGGTGCAGGCCAAGCTCGGCATCGGCACCATTCCCGCCCTCGACATCCGCCAGCAGTGCTCAGGTTTCATCTACGGCTTGCAGCTGTGTGACGCGTTGGTCCGCGCGGGCGCTGCCAAGAAGATCCTCTTCATCGGCGCCGAGATTCACTCGGGCTTCATGCCCTTCAGCAAGCACGGCTGGGACGTGGTGATGGGCCGCTCGAACGAGCCGGTCAGCCAGCAGGAGCGCGATTGGAACTCGAAGTTCCGCCACCTCACGGTGCTCTTCGGCGACGCGGCGGGCGCAGTGTGCATCGCCCCCACCGACGATCCGAACCGGGGCCTGCTGGGCTTCTCGCTGCACACCGACGGCAAGGACTTCGAGAGCCTCTACGTGCCCTCAGCCGGCTTCAAGTACCGCCCGTACTTCAGCGCCGAGCACGTGGCCGAGGGCCGCTTCGTGCCCGTGATGGAGGGCCGCAACGTCTTCAAGATGGCGGTCACCAAGATGCCGGAGGCGGTGCACGAGACGCTCGCCAAGTGCGAGCTCAAGCTCGACGACGTGAAGCTGCTCATTCCCCACCAGGCCAACCTGCGCATCAGCGAAGGGGTGCAGAAGCAGCTCAAGCTGCCCGACGACCGGATGTACAACAACATCCAGCGCTACGGGAACACGACGGCCGCGACGATCCCCATCGCGTACCACGAGTGCCGCAAGAGCGGCCTCATCAAGCAAGGCGACCTGGTCGCGTTCTGCGGCCTGGGCGCGGGCTTCCACTGGGGCTCCGCGCTGATGCGAGAGTAGGAGAACTCAGTTCGCCCAATCAGGCGTGGTGACGTCGCCCTTTTCCATCGGGAGAGCCATCTGGTTGTTGCCCTCGAAGGTCATCACGAACAGCCCCCGGCCACCGCCGCGCGTCGAGGTGAACATGATCAGCCGGCCGTTTGGTGAGAACACCGGCTCTTCGTTGCCCGACGCGTCCTGGGTCAGGCGGGCGACCTTGTTGGTCTCCACGTTGACGGTGAACAGGTCGAAAGCGTTGCGCTCGTCGCGCGCGGTGAAGGCGACCAGATCGCCCCGCGGGCTCCATGACGGAGTGGTGTTGTAGTTGCCCTGGAAGGTGATGCGCTTGGCGCCCGAGCCGTCGGCCCCCATCGTGTAGACCTGTGGGTTGCCTGCGCGGTTCGAGACGAAGGCGATCTTCTTGCCATCGGGCGACCAGCTGGGGCTCGTGTTCAGGAAGAACTTCGTGTCGGTGAGCTTGGTGATGTTCGATCCATCGGCGTTCGCCACGAAGATCTCTGCGTTCTCACCTTCAGAGACCGAGACCGCCAGGCGTTTGCCGTCGGGCGAGAACGCCGCGCCGGTGACCATGCTGCCCTTGGCGATCAGCTGGGTCGGCTCGCCGCCTTTGGAGACGAACAGAAACGGCTTCTTGCTGCGGTACGAGGTGAACGCCACGCCGCCGCCGGGCACGAGCGCGGGCAATACATTGACGTCGCCGTTGGTGATGCGCTGCGCGTTCTTGCCGTCCCAATCAGAGAGGTACACGTCGCGGCCCGAGGCCGATTTACGCGTGAAGGTGAGGCGCGTCTCGAAGGGGCCCGTCTCACGGGTGAAGTGTTTGTAGACCGCGTTGGCCAGCTTGTGCGCGAGGCGGCGGGCGTCTTTGTTGGGCACCGACTCGCTGACCTTGAGTTCTTCACGGCCGGCGGCCACGCCGAACAGGCGCAGGTCCGCGCGCAGGTTGCCGCCGTCGGTGGAGAGCTGGGTCTTCACCAGCGACTCGGCGCCCACGTCGGTCCACCGGTTGAATTGAATGGTCGAGGCGGTGATGCCTTCTTTCGGGTCGGCCAGGAAGCTCTTGCGATCGAGCACCTGAAAGAGGCCACACGCGGCGAAGTCGAAGGCGAGGGCGGCATCGAACTCGGCGCTGGCAGTCTTGGCGCCTTCGTCTTGCGTCAGGGGCGCCGCGACGGCCAGCGGCATGGGGCGAAAGTTCGCGCCGGAGATCTCGATGACGGGGCGCTGCGCCAACGCGACGGTGGGGACCAGCACCAGCAATGCGATGCGAGAGAACATGCACGACCTCCTAGTTCAGGTTGACGGGGCAGAACCGATGACAGCGGAACGCTGCCCGAGGTGAAGCGACCACTCTACGGAGTGAACACGATGGCGACACCGCTCTTCTTCAGGGAGTCGCGCAAATGTTCAGGAGGCGCCGAAAAAGGAGCGGCTCTCTTCACAGCGCCGATCACCGCGGAATCAAACTGCTCGTTGCCGGAAGGCTTGGTGAGGCTGACTTCGATCAGCTCGCCGCCGGGGCCGATGCGCAACGCCACTTCTGCGCGCAGCCGGCGGCGTTCAGCCTCGTCGATGGTGTTCGAGACGTCGTAGTTGCGCTTGACCACCGCGTTGAGCAGACCGAAGTACTTCTCGCCCTCTTGCTTGGCCGAATCGCCGTCGACGTTTCCGTCGGCCTCGCCCTCGAGCAAATCTGCGACCTTGCCTCGCTTGCCGCTTTTGGCGAAGGCGTCGAACAAGCTCTTCTTCGAGTCTTGAACGCCGTCCTTCTTGTCGGCCTTCACGGGCTTGGCGTCCTTGGTTGGGATCTTGATGGCGGTCTCCACCTTGGGGGGCGCCGGCGTGGCCGCAGCGACCTCTTCGACTTTGGGTGCGGGCGGCGGGGCTTCCTCTTCTTTCCTCGGCAGGAGCTTGTCGTCGCGCGGTTTGCCCAGGCGCACCAGCGAGGCCTTGATGGGCGTCTGCGTGAGGTCGACCCTGGGGCTGGCCAACAACCAGCCGACCACCAACCACAGCACGACCGCAAGCAGGTGACCGGCCACCGACACCGCCACGAACACAGGCAGAGCAGTGGGGCGGTCGTGCAGCAGGCTTTGTGCGGGAGCGCTCGCCATGGCTACTTCTTCTTTTCCTTGTCCTTCGACGGCCGGGAGGCGCCCATCGGGTCCGTGATCATGCCCACATTTGTGACGCCAGCGCGCTGGGCGGCGGCCATCACGTCGACCACCAGCCCGTAGGGAAGGTCGCGGTCGGCGTGCAGGTACATCTCTTTTTCCTGCTGGGCCTTGGCGTTGGTGCGCAGCTTCTCTTCGAACTCGGCCAGGGTGACCTCGGCCTCGCCGATGTACACGCGTTTGGCCAGGTCGATGGACACCACCAGCTTCTTCTCGTCGGCCTCGACCGGCGCCGCTTTCGTCTCGGGAAGACTGACCTTCACGCCCTGCTGAATGAGCGGCGTGGTGACCATGAAGATGATCAACAGCACCAGCATCACGTCGACCATCGGCGTGACGTTGATCTCACTGAGGGTCGCCCGCCCGCCGCCTTTGCCTGCTGACATGCCCACAGGTCACCTCACTTGAAGAAATGGCGCTTCACGATGTTCAGGAAGTCGTTGGAGAAGTTCGACATCTCGGTGTCGAAGATCTTGATGCGCGAGACATACGAGTTGTACGCGATCACCGCGGGGATGGCGGCGAACAGGCCCGCGGCGGTCGCCAGCAGCGCGTTGCCGATGGGCGCGGCGACGGTGGTGATGGTGGCGTTGCCCTTCTCGGCGATCTCGTTGAACGCGCCCAGGATGCCCATCACGGTGCCGAACAACCCGACGAAAGGGGCCGTGCTGCCGACCGTGCCCAGGAAGGGAACGTGGGCCTCGAGGGTGGTGATCTCAGCCAGCGCCGCGCGGCTCAAGGATCGCTCGACGTTCTCGATGCCGCCGAGCTTCTCGCTCATGGCCGCTTCGGTGCCGCCTTTCTGCTGGGCCAGCTTCGAGAGCTCTTCGTAGCCCGCGCGAAACACCCGGCTCAGGGGTGACGACTCGAGCTGCTGCGAGGCGGTGTAGATGGCGTCGAGCCGCGACGCTTTCCAGAACGTGTCGAGGAAGGCCACCGACTCGGACCGCGCCTTCCGAAGCTGCATCGACTTCATGCCGATGAGGGCCCAGCTGTAGGCAGACGCGCTGGCGAGAACGATGAGAACCATCAGCTCGACGCCTGACGCGCTCTTGAGCACGTCGACGTAGTTGATCGAGGCAAGCATGGGGGCCGGCGTAACATCCCTGTCGCAGTGCAGCAAGAAACAACCCTGTGGAATCATGGAGTTGGCGTGCCTCTCTGAATAGGAGAGCGTGCGTGCCGTACAGTCAGCCGACTCTGTTCCGATACGCCCCACCAACGAGGACACCATGACCGCGCATTCCCGGTTTTCGAGCAGCATCATCACCGCCGTCGCTCTGATGAGCTCAACCGGCTGTGTTTTGACCACCCCCACCGGCAGGTCCGGTGACATCACCTTCACCTGGCAGTTCGCGGGCCGGCAGTGTTTCGAGGTGCCCGAGGTCGTGCAGATTTCCGTCGCCATCCCCGGCCAGACGCTTCAGAACAACGGCGTCTATGGTTGCCTCAACGCGAACTCGGCGGGCATCAAGCTGCTCAACTTCAGGCCGGGCACGTACAGCTACACCATCTCAGGCCAGAACGCGCAGGGCACGGTCATCTACCAGGCGACGGGTCGCCTCACGGTGAACGGTGACGTGGAGAACGCGGTCAACCTTCTGCCGACGGGCAGCGCCACGGGCTCGGTCTACGTGACGTGGACGCTCCCCATCGCGACGCCGGTCACCTGCCAGTACATCGCGGCGGTCGACGTCTCGATCGACAACGGTACGCCCACCTCGGTCAACTGCGCTGCGGGCGGCACCACGCCGGGCGTGCTTTTGCAGAACCTGGGCGTCGGCCGGCACACCATCGACATCTCGGCGCGCGACAACGCGGGGCTCTTCTATTACCGGGCGATCAATTCGTTCGATGTCTACGCAGGCGGTGCGACCACACAACAATTCAGTCTCGCGTGGATCGTCGGCTCGGCCCCGGTGAAGTGGACGTTCTCGAACGGCGTGACGCAGCTGACGTGTGCGCAGGCCGGCGTGTTCGATGTCGGCATCACCCTGCGCGACGCGAACGGAGACATCACCTTCACGTCGCCCTGTCTCAACGGCGGCGTGCAGGGCTACCAGGTGCCGTACGTCTACTACGGCTCGTACCAGATCTTCCTCGCGGCGACGGGCACGGGCGGCGTCATCTATCGCTCGAGCAGCGCGGTTCCCCCCACGTACGCCGTGCAGGCCGGTCAGTTTCCCAACGTGGACAACCCCCAGCCCACCCCGGCGATCCTGATGACGCCGTAACGAGTCGCCAGTCTCTCGAATCGCGAGAACCCCGGGCTGGCCCCGGGGTTTTTCGTTGCGGGTATTGGTGCAGGAGCCAGCTTCATCTTTCTGAAGCTGGCGCGGCGTGTGCTACTGCCGTCGGGCATGCGGCACGGCAGACACGCGGCAATCGGCGTCTTCGACTCGGGCGTAGGTGGTCTGACGGTGCTCAAGGCGCTGATGGAGCGCCTGCCCCTCGAATCCACCGTCTATCTCGGTGACACGGCGCGCGTTCCCTACGGCACCAAGTCGGGCGAGGTGGTCACCCGTTATTCCCTGGCGAACGCGCAGGCGTTGCTGGAATACGACATCAAGGCGCTGGTGGTGGCCTGCAACACCGCTTCAGCCGTGGCGTTGCCGGCGCTCGAGGCGGCGCTTCCCATTCCGGTCATCGGGGTGATCATTCCCGGGGCACAGGCGGCCGCGAAGGTGACGAAGACGGGCAAGGTGGCGGTGATCGGAACGCCGGGCACCATCGCTTCGGGCGCGTATCAGGCAGCGCTCACCGCCGCGTCGCCCTCGATGCAGGTGAACACCCGTGCCTGCCCGCTGTTCGTGCCACTGGCCGAAGAAGGGTGGACTGAGGGCACCGTGCCGCAGCTCGTCGCTGAGAAGTATCTGGGCGGTGATTTTCTGGGCGCTGACGTCGACACGCTCGTGCTCGGGTGCACGCACTACCCGTTGCTGGCCGAGGTGATTCAGAAGGTCGTGGGGCCGGGCGTGACGCTGGTCGACTCGGCGAAGGCGACGATCGAGCGGTTGGTGCAAGTGCTTCGCGAACGGGAGCTCACCCGGCTCGAGCGGGGGCCCGTCGAGCGGCACTTCCTGGTCACCGATACTCCGGCGCGGTTTCTCGAGGTGGGCGCGCGGTTTCTGGGCCGGCCTCTTTCGGGCGCTCGGCAGATCGA